>JALUJS010000092.1:0-620 GCA_027056825.1 Candidatus Krumholzibacteriia bacterium
GTCATGCCGCCACCAGCGGCCTGAGCGACACCGGCAGCGGCGCCGCGCCCTTCATCACCAAGATCGGCCAGAGCAACGCGCGGCCGGACGTGGTGTTCGCCGTGGGCGCCCAGGGCGTCTGGCGATCCACCGACTTCGGCGGCAGCTGGAGCCTGGCCTCCATGCCCGGCGGCGCCTGGGGCGTCATGAGCAGCTTCCATGACGTGCGCGTTTCCGGGGCCGATCCGGACGTGGTGTGGGCCGGCGCCCGCATGGACGCCAACGGCAGCATCGTGGTGTCCACCGACGGCGGTGCCACCTTCAACGCCACCACCGACTACACCGACGTGACCATGGGCCGCATTTCCGGCCTGGCCGCCGATCCCTTCGACGCCAACACGGCCTACGTGCTGTTCTCCTACGCCGCGCGGCCGAAGATCCTCAAGACCACCGACCTGGGCGCCACCTGGACCGACATTTCCGGGTTCGGCACCGGCGCGGTGAGCACCAACGGCTTCCCCGACGTGGCGGTGTACGACCTGCTGGTCTTCCCCAACGACGCCAACCACATCTGGGTGGGCACGGAGATCGGGCTGGTCGAGTCGACCGACGGCGGCGCCACCTGGGCCCTGGCCAACAAC
>JALUJS010000092.1:630-5501 GCA_027056825.1 Candidatus Krumholzibacteriia bacterium
TGGATGCCGGCCTGACCTTCAAGCCCCTCCTGGAGAACCTCTACCAGAGCCCCAGCGGCCCGTTGACCATCGAGATGAACCTCCGCAGCGCCTACGACTCCACGCAGGTGTTCGTGGATGGCGCCATCGTCCAGTCCTACCCGGCCAACAGCCCGCGGCAGCTGGAGACCCTGGAGATTCCGGTCCTCAGCACCGGTACCCGTTCGGTGTTCACCCGCGGTTTCAAGGACGGGACGACCTACGACTCGATCACGCGCACCATCGACGTGTACGCCCTGAGTCAGCCGCAGTTCTCCTACAGCAGCACGCTGGACAGCGGAGCGGACTGGGCCCTGACCGAGTTCTTCATCGCCCAGCCCGGCGGGTTCTCGAACCCGGCCCTGCACACGACGCACTTCTACACCAACAACAGCTCGCCGGTGGCGATGCTGACGGTGCCGGTGAAGATCGCCGCCCAGACCGACCTGTCCTTCGACGAAATCGCCCTCGTCGAACCCGGGGATTCGGGCACCGTGTTCGGGGATTCCGGTTTCTGGGATTACGTGACCGTGGAAGGATCGCTGGACGGCGTCACCTGGCAAACGGTGGATCCGGCCGGCGGTTGGGACTGCCGCGCCTACAGCGACTGGCTCGATGCCTACAACGCGTCCCAGAACGGGGACGAGTCCCTGTACCATACCCGGACCATCAACCTGAACAACACGTTCAGCACCGGGGATGTGATCCTGCTGCGGTTCCGTCTGTTCGCCGACGGATACGTGACGGGATGGGGCTGGGCCATCGACAATATCACCGTGACGCCCAGCGGAGCCTCCGGGGTGGACGAACTGCCGCAGGCGGTGATGCTGGACCAGAACTATCCCAACCCGTTCAATCCCATGACGACGATCTCGTTCAGCCTGCCGCAGGACAGCCGCGCCAGGCTGCAGATCTTCGACGCCCGCGGCCGCCTCGTGCGCACGCTGATGGACGAGCGTCTGACCGCCGGACGCCATTCGGTGGTCTGGAACGGGAAGGACGACCGCGAAAGCCCCGCGGCTGCCGGTGTGTACTTCTACCGCCTGACCGCAGGCCAGACGGTGCTGCAGGACAAGATGACCCTGATCAAGTAAACGCCGCGACGCGATCCAGCCGAAGCCGCCCCGGACCTCAGGGTCCGGGGCGGTCTGTTTCTGTTCAAGGCATTCCTTGTGCCTCGGAAATTGTGTCCCGCGGTCCGGAGAGGGATAAGGACCCCCGTCAGACTTTCACTTTGCCGAGATGCTCGGCGTACTTGCTGTCCTCCTGCATGATGTGATCCAGGATCCAGGACTCGAGGACCTCCGCCAGGTTGGCCGGAGAGAGATTGTCCCCATCCATGACCATCTGGGATACCTGTTCCGTCAGGATCCGATGCTTGCGGATATGGGCCTCGGTATCCGGATAATCGGCCGATAGCATGAGTTGCTCTTCATGATGGAAGTGCTTGGTGATGTATTCCATCAGATCCATGAGTACGGATTTGATCTTCTTGCGTGACCGCCGCGAATTATCCAGGGAGGTCACCTCCCGGATCATCTCGATGATCGCCATATGCTCCTCGTCAACCGCCGGAATACCCACCCTGATGGCTTCCTCATCGATGCCCTCGAGGACACCATCGGTATCACCGCGTGGCGAGCCGGCCGTTTCCACCAGCAAAACCGCCGTATCATGGGGCCCGATCACATGGTCGCCCGCGGGACGATTGTACCTGCGGCCCTCCTGATCGATATGGGCGGCCACCTCCAGGGCGCCGGTGGCCTCCAGGACATCCGTTACGGTGACCCCGGTTTCGTGGAAATTGCGGTAGACATGAAGATCGTATCCCATGACATCGGTCAGGCGGCGGTCCTGATCCTGCTCCAGGTCATGTTCCAGTTCGTTGCCCACCAGACGGGCGATCTGGCTTCCGCCAAGCTGGGCGGGATACACCACGCGATCCACCCCGGCCCGCAACATGCGGGTTTCGATGCTCCGATCCTCTCCACGGGCGATCACCGTCAGGTCACGGTTCAGATCCCGGGCCGCCAGGGCCACGAAAAGATTGTCCGAATCGCTGGAAAGGGCGGCGACCAGGACCGAGGCGCGCTGGACGCCGGCCTCGATCAGCACCTCGTCGCTGGTTGCATTTCCGGAAACAACCGGAAGATTCTCTTCCCTGGAACGCCGGCTTCGCTCCTCGTCCCGGTCGATGACCACGCACGGGATCCCCATACCGGCCAGTTCACGGCTGATCGCCTTTCCGATGCGTCCGAATCCGCAGATGATGACATGGTCCCTCATGCGGGAGATCTGCTTGGCCATGCGCCGTTTCCTCCAGTTTTCCGAGAGATTGTCCTCGATCATCAGTCGCGCGAACTGCCCCATGACCGCGGCGGCCACACCCAGACCGGTAATGATGATGACGGTCGTGAACACCCGCCCCGCCGGGGTCAGGGTATGCACTTCGCTGAACCCGATGGTAGTCAGGGTGATGAGGGTCATGTAGAAGCCGTCGAACAGGGACCACCCGTCCTCGATGAGCACATACCCCACCGTGCCACCGACAAGGATCAGTCCCATCAAAAGGGCCAGGCGAACCAGCAATGTGTTCCGGTTGTGCATCGCTTCCCTTCAAACCAGGAAAAAGGCCGGGTTCTCCCTCTCCTTTTCGGACGGAAAACCCGGACCTGAAGCCCCGGCAGGGAATGTCGCACACAGAAAGGCGGGAATCAGAGCGTGATGACCTTGGCCGCGGCGGCCTGCGCCTCCACGATATCCTTCATCCCGCCGGCCGTCCCGGCCTGCAGCTCGTCCAGCAGCCCGAAGTGGTTCAGGCAGGTGGTGCAGACGATGATCCGCACGCCCTTGGCGGCCAGGGACTGCAGCTCCTCCAGGACCGGCGAGCCGCCGACGGCCAGCTTGACGCCCTCGGCGTAGAGGCAGACGGCCGCCGGCAGACGGTCGTCCAAGTCCAGCATGTTCAGGTAGGTGGCGACGAGCTTGTGGGCCAGGGTCGTTTCGGCCACGCCCATGCCGTTGTTGTTGATGACGATGACGGTGTTCGCGTCCACGGGGTCACATCCTTTCCGCCGGGCGAAATCCCGGTCAGTACAGTTCGTATTTCACCAGCCGCCCGTCCAGGCCGCCGTTGCGCAGGGGGATGCGCCGGGCCGCCTTCAGGCCGACGGACTTGGCCAGCTCCGGGTCACCCAGGTAGATCCAGGCCTCCGAGCCCTTGCACCTCTGTTTCAGGAAATCCCCGAACTCGCCCATGAAGGCCGCCATGCCCTCGCCCTGCTTCATGCGGATGCCGTAGGGCGGGTTGCAGAGGATCAGGTGGTTTTCCAGGCCCTCCAGGTCGCGGAAGTCGCAGGTGCGCACCCGCAGCTCGTCGCCGCCGGGCAGGCGGGCGTTGTTGCGGCGGGTCATCTTCACGGCCGCCGGGTCGATGTCGCTGCCGCGGATCAGGCCGCCGCGCACGGACTTGACCTTGTTGTCTTCCTGCAGCTTGACCTTGAACCATACGCGGCGGTCGTAGTCCGGCAGCATCATGAAGCCGTACTTCCTGCGCAGCACGCCCGCGGGGATGTTGCCCGCCTTGAGCCACGCTTCGCTCAACAGCGTACCCGATCCGCACATGGGGTCGTACACCGGACGGCGCAGATCCCACTCCGCCAGGTCCAGGATGGCCGCGGCGAGGGTCTCCTGCATGGGCGCCTCCACCGACTCCTGCCGGTAGCCGCGCCGGTGCAGCGAGCCCCCCGAACAGTCGATGCCGACGGTGACCTCGTCCTCCAGGATGTGCACCGAGATCCACAGGTCCGGCTCCCGCGCATCCACGTTGGGCCGCTTGCCGCGATAGCGCTTGCGGAACATGTCCGCCACGCAGTCCTTGACCTTCAACGCCGCGAACTTGCTGTGTTCGATACGGCTGCGGTGCGCGTTGGCGAACACGGCGAAGGTCTGGTCCAGGCGCATGATGCGGGTCCAGTCGATCTTCTTGGCGCCCAGGTAGAGCTGTTCGGGGGTCTCGGCCTTGAACTTCCGCAACGGCGCCACCACGCGGCTCAGCAGGCGGGCGCGGTAGTTGACCCGGCACAGGGTTTCCAGGTCGGCCTCGAAGGTCAGGCCGCGCTTGCGCGCCTTGATGGCGGTGGCGCCCAGGCTTTCGAGTTCGCGGGCGGCGAGTTCCTCCAGGCCGCCGGCGGTCTGGGCGAAGAATTCCCCGCGTTGCTGGTAAAGGAACATGCCCGGTTCAACCTTCCTCGCGCACCATCAGGATGTGGTCGATGCCGCACTCGTCGAAGACCTCGCCCTCGCGCCTGAACCCGAATTCCCGGTAGAACTCCTCCAGGTAGACCTGGGCGTGGAGCCGGTACCGCGTGGCGCCGCGCCGCCGGGCCTCCTCCAGCAGGAAACGCACGATCTGCCTGGCGATGCCCCGGCCCCGCCACCGGGGCCGGACGGCGATGCGCTCCAGCTTGGCCCATCCGTCGGGCAGCAGGCGCAGGCGGCCGCTGGCGGTCGGCTGGCCGTCCACCTCGCCCAGGACATGGATGGCCCCGGCCTCGTGGGCGTCGATCTCGCCCTCCCAGTCCACGCCCTGTTCCTCGATGAAGACGATGCCGCGCACGACCATCACCTTGAGGATGTCCTCGTCGGTGACGGCAAGGCGGACCGTGGCCGGCGATTGGCCGGCCTTCTCTCCCGTGGTATTGTCCGCGTTCACGTTCATGCGGCAATGATAGCCTCCGGCAAGGCGAAAGGCACCCCATGACTGCAAGGGATTTCCGCGACATCGCGCCCGGACGGCACGTCTTCTCTTGGAAACTGGGCAGCGTGGGGCTGGTATGGGGGCCGCGGGGGTT
>JALUJS010000093.1 GCA_027056825.1 Candidatus Krumholzibacteriia bacterium
AGGTCGAACACGTCCAGCCGCACCGGCTGGTCCGAGGGAAGAGAGAAGGACAGGTTCGTGCCGGCGCTGCTCGGGTTGGGCCAGGGCTGCCCGATGGAAAAGCCGAAGACCGTTTCCTCGACGCCGCTGACCGCCGTGGTGTTCACGATGGAGAAGGCGGGGGAGGAGACCGTCTCACCCAGCCGCCCGTCCCGGGCCAGGACGCGCCAGTAGCTCATCCCCGTGTCGAGATCGGCGGTGGCCAGGGTGGTCGTCGACAGGGTGAGCCCGCCGCGGACGAGGTAGATGTCCGGAGCGGCGAACAGCGAGCCCCGGGCCACCTCGAGGGTGTAGGTCACGATGTCCCCGTCGGGGTCGCCGGAGGGAGTCCAGGTGAAGATGGTCTGGGGGCCGGTCTGGGTATTTCCCGCCGAAGGGGATGTCAGGGTGAAGGCGCTCGGCGCCGTGTTGCCGTTGGCGGCGGCGCCCAGCCAGGGCCGGTAGTCGACGTAGTCGGAGACTTCCTGGCCCAGCCCGGAGGGATTGTAGTCCGGGTTGCCGTCGGTCGAGTCCAGGGGACCGCTGGCATCCCCCCACCAGCAGTCGGTGGCGTCGACGGTGTTGGCGGAATTCGCGTTGAAGAAACCCGCGCCCCCGTTGCCGGTGAAATCGCAGAAGTGCGCCGATGACGGGCCTTGGGCCGACAGGTAGAAACCGGTCACCGCGTTGTCGAGGAAGCGGGCGTTGGAGATGCTGGTGGCGGCCGAGGCCACGCGGACACCATCACGGGCCGACAGGATGCTGCCGCCTCCGTTCCAGGTCAGGGAGTTCACCGTGCCGAAGGTGGTGAGGAGATTGGCCGTGCTGGAGGCGCCGCCGTAGGCGAACCAGGCGTTGGTCAGATCGATGGTGCTGCCGCTCTGCAGGTAGATGGCGCTCCAGTCGCCGGGTGCGGGAGCGGAGGCCGCGCCGTCTCCGTTGGTGTCCCCCCCGACGGCATCGTCCTTGAGGGACGTGAACCAGGCCTGCCCGGTTCCCACCGTCATGAAGGTTCCGGCGTTGATGGTCAGGGAATTGAGCATCTTGACCACGCCGCCGCCGTCCACCAGGAGGGTGTCTCCCGAGTTGACGGTGACATTGTCCACGACCACGGGGAAGGAGGGGTTGGGCCCCCAGCGCCAGGTCCCGGTCGAAGTGGATCCCCCGAGGGTGCCGGAGGCCCGGATGCCGTTGGTGCCGTTGCCGCTGCCGTCCATGGTGCCGGGGATGCCGCCGGGGTTGCTGGCCAGGTTGAGGCCGTACCCCCCGTTGCTGTTCATGGTTAGGGCATCCAGGTCCACGGGGATGTTGGACCGGATCTCGCCGCCGTCCTGGGCGTTGCCCTCGAGCAGGAGATTCTTCAGGGACCCGCCGGCCACGGTGACCCGGAAGCCGTCGTGGGCCGAGTGCAGGCTGCCGCCGCCGTTCCAGTCCAGACCATCGACGGTGCCGAAGGTCGTCACCAGGTTGGCCGTGCTGGCGCCGCCGCCATAGG
>JALUJS010000094.1 GCA_027056825.1 Candidatus Krumholzibacteriia bacterium
CGCGGACGCTCCGTTGCCCACCCTGGCGGAGGTAGAGGCGGCCCACATCCGCAAGGCCCTGGCGGTGACCGGGGGCCGGATCTACGGACCCGCCGGGGCGGCGGCCCTGCTGGGCCTCAAGCCCACAACTTTGCAGAGCCGCATGAAGAAACTGGGCGTGGCGCGCCTGCCGTCATGATCCGGCGTCCGCTCCACGAGTGTCCGGCGCCTTGAGCGCAGCCTCCAGGTACGCGCGCAGGGCGTCCTCATCGGCGAGGTCCAGGTTGGCGTCGTCGATCATTTGCGGCAGCTTCTTCTCCCAGGTCCCGGCGTCGTAGCGGGAGATCGGCTGGGGGCTGTGGCAGCGGGCGCAGGAGGTCAGGTAGATGGTGCGGCCATGGGCCAGGGCGACGGGGTCAGGCCGCCGGCCCAGCTCCGGGGACCAGGCCCGCATGATGTCGTCCACCGCGGGGACGCGTCCGGACGGGGATGCGCAGGCGGTCAGCAGGAGAACCGGCAGGCTCGCCAGACGGATCAGGATTCGCAGCTTGGACATGATGGAACTCCTCGTCAGAAAAGGTATCCGATCAGGGTCCGCAACAGCAGACCGGGTTCGTCCGCCTCGTCCGAGAGCTGCACCAGGGGGGACGACGTCACCCACAGGGACGACCCCCGCACCGACACCGAGGGGCCCGCGTAGAACAGGGAAGGGCCCGCGTCGGAGAAATCGACATATTCCTTCTCGAACAGGCCCTCGAGCCCGAGCATGAACCTGGGACTGAACTCGTGGCTCAACCCGAGGGTCTGCTCGAGTTTGGCCTTGTCCTCGACCCAGTTCCTGTCTTCCCATTCCCCCTCGAAGATGGTGTTGCCCGCCAGCACCCAGGCCCCGAAGGATTTTTCCAGCAGGAGTTTGCCTTCCAGGGCGAACTTCTCTTCGCCCAGGGCCACCTCGCCGTAGAGGCCCACGCCCAGGCCGGAAGTCATGGGGTCGGACAGGTTGTAGACGACTTCGATGCTGGTGGACCTGACCTGGGTGTCGGATCCGGAGGCGGTGCGCGTGTAGCGCCAGTCGGCCAGGTAGAGGCCGACCTGGAGGCGGTCGGTCAGGCCGTATTCGAACTCGTGGCGGAACTCCAGGCGGTCGTAGCGGTCGTCGCTGTCCTTGTCCGTTTTCCAGGTGACCCACTGCTCGTACTCGGCGAGGCCACGGGGCGCGGTGGCGCTTTCGTAGGTCCAGGCGAAACGGCGGGCGTCGGCCCGGGAGGACGCGGGGATCAGGAGGGACAGGGCCAGGACGCCGGTGATCAGCAGGAGGGGGGAGCGCATGGCTGTATTCTCCTTTGAGAGTGATTCTCAAAATCAGCACTTCCGATACCGAAATTAATAACCATGGACGCTTGGTCAAGAAAAATGTTAGGGAAATAACAATGAAAAAGACTTGTACAAATCGTTTTTTATTAGGAACTTATACTGATTAAGCCACATGGGCTAAAGGCGTCGGAGAAACCTGTTTTTGGAGCACCGCATGTG
>JALUJS010000095.1 GCA_027056825.1 Candidatus Krumholzibacteriia bacterium
GCCTGGGAGCACCGGGATGTGCCGCGCCGCGGCGCGGCACATCCCGGTGCTCCCAGGCCATCAGGAAGGCCACTATGCACTGCAGGGCGTAAAAGAGGGCAAAGGCCCTCGAGGCATAGGCGATGATCTGGTTGACATCGGTCTGCCAGGTCAGCACGAGAGTCACGACCAGGACCAGCAGGTAGGAATACCGGGCGGACAGCTTGCGCTCGCTGATGTCCTCGATCAGGCCGCCGGCCCCGGCGTCGTCCGCGATGGCGGCGCTGAACTGGCTACCCACCGCGGCGACCCCGATCAGCAGCGGCAGCACCACGGCCACCGGACGGGTCATGGCCATGATGGCCGTCACATCGGCGCCGAAGTCAGCCCGGAACAGCACCGTGGCCAGGGCGATGAACACGATGTAGATGACCCCGGAGATGAGCTGGGCCCGGCGCATGGTCCTGATGCGCAGCTCGGCCGGGTGCTCGTCGCCCAGGAACCGCGAGGTCTCGAAGCCCTGCACCACGATCAGCAGGCCCAGCACCACGCGCAGGTCGTGCAGGTCGATGACCGTGTCCAGCCGGGGCAGCGCCCAGGCGCCGGACAAAAGCAGCCGGCCGTTGAACACCAACAAGCCCAGCAGCAGCGCCCCGATCACGCCGAGGTTCAGGCTGACTGCGAACCTCTCCACCTGTTCCATCTCGTCCAGGCCGCGCCAGATGCCGATGCCGCCGATCAGCAACAGCAGGCCCGTGGCGATGAGATTGGCGGCCATCTGGTCATGGATGTGGAAATACCCCAGGACGAACGCCGCAAGCAACTGCAGGTAATAGCTCACCGAGACGAAGTAGGCTCCCGACAGGACCATCCGCGAGGCGAAGGCG
The DNA here is from genome assembly GCA_027056825.1 of Candidatus Krumholzibacteriia bacterium. Classification (GTDB taxonomy): domain Bacteria; phylum Krumholzibacteriota; class Krumholzibacteriia; order LZORAL124-64-63; family LZORAL124-64-63; genus JAHJTW01. The sequence continues at coordinate 867 of JALUJS010000095.1, forward strand.
ATCTCGTGGACGGGTCCGTGACCGACATTCTCGACCGGTTCGAAGTGGCGGATGTTGAAGCGGATCGCGCTGCCCACCATGTAGGCCACCACCAGCAGAACGGCCATGAAGACCACCGCCAGGTTGCCCACCACCCCGGCCAGCAACGGGGCGCTGACCAGAAAACCGCTGCCCATGATCGAGGCCAGGGGCGTGACGGTGGCCTTCCAACTCGCGCTGCCGGCCAGGCGTTTGGAGAAGGCCAGGTAGGAAGCCAGAGCCAGGGCGGCCGTGACGATCACGATGTTCAGCATGGGGGCCTCCCTGTCGGCGATGATCCCCGGACCCGGTCAAACCCTGGGCGGAGCCGATGGTCGGTGATATGATGGAGGCATGATAAATCCATCTTCCATCGATGGACAAGTACGGGCTGCCGCGTTCGCATGGCTGAGGGAGCAGTGCGACCGCCTGGGGGATGATGTTTTGCCCCGGCAACTGCTGGCCCAGGGGCTCGTTTTCCATGGAAGGCGGGTGCCGCTGTTGGGGCCCCAGGGTACTTTCACGGAGTGGTCAAGAGCCGTTACCTGGCCGTGTGGCCGGTGTTCATCGTCGGAGACGACCCCGCGACCCTGACTTTCACCGTGGCGGCCGACGACCTGGAACTCGTGCGGGACACCCAGGCCATCATCGCCGGGCAGGGTTCCCCCGCCGCCGATGACGCCACGCCCCGCCGCCAGTACATCACCGCCCAGGTGCGGCAACGGCTCCACCAGCGCGGCTTCAGGGAAAAAGTCATGGCCGCCTACCGGCGACAGTGCGCCATGTGCCATCTGAAGCATGCCGAACTGCTCGACGCCGCCCACATCATCGGGGACAAGGAGCCCGGCGGCGAGCCGGTGGTCCCCAACGGCCTGGCCCTGTGCAAGATCCATCACGCGGCCTTCGACCAGAACATCCTGGGCGTCGACCCCGACTACCGGATCCTGGTACGCGAGGACATCCTGCTGGAAAGGGACGGTCCCATGCTTCGCCACGGGTTGCAGGAGTTGCAGGGTTCCCGGTTGATCGTGCCGCGACGGGCCGATCTGCGGCCGGACCGGGACCGCCTGGCCCGACGGTTCGAAAAATTCCTCAAGGCCGGGTAGCGGACGGGCGCTGATGCTATAATGATGGGAGCCGAATGTTCAATTTTCCTTGGGGGAAGGGGGCCGTGATGAAAACCAGAACCGCGATCCTGTTGGGGTGCCTGCTCATCCTTGGCGGCAACGCCGTGGCGCAGGTCGATTTCGCCGACCAGGATGTGCCAACCACGCCGGGGACCACTTTCCAGTACTTCGTCGCATCCGACGCGGCGGTCGATGTCGGCAGTCCCGGTGCCGACCAGACCTGGGATTTCTCCCAGCTGGGGTCATATACCGTCCAGAACGAGGAGATCGTCTCCCCCGAGACCTCACCCTTTTACGATCTGTTTCCAACAGCCAACCGGGTGACCCTCGGCCCGGTGCCCTTCGGCCTGGCCGATGTGCCCACCTGGCGGTATGACGAGGTCGGTCCCGACCAATGGACGATGCTCGGAATCGCGCTGTCCAGCGATCAGCTCGGCCAGGACTTCCCGTTCCCGCTGGATGTCCCGCTTATGCCCTTGCCTCTCAACTACAACGATACCTGGGGCCTGGATCTGTACCACGAGGAAACCATCTCGGTCTCCGACATTCCCTATCCGATCCCCATGTTCGACGAGATCCGGCTGGAGATCACGATCCAGGGCGGCAACACCTGCGACGGCTGGGGAACCGTCGCCCTGCCGGGCGGCGTGGTGGACGCCCTGCGCGTGGCCACCGACATCAGCGGGCACGTCAACGCCGTGGGCATCTACTACCTGTTCGGTCTTCCCATCGAGGTTCCCCTGGGCGAGGTGTATACCCTCGAGGCATCGCGGGCCTATTCCTGGTATTCACCCGGGCGCGGCGAGGTGGCTTTCGCCCTGTCCTACCCCGGGGAAACCGACCCGAACTTCACAACCGCCGCCACGGTTCGCGTGCAGAACCAGGGCGACATCCTGCCAACCATCGTCCTGGACGCCGAGCCCCTGGCTGCGCCCATCGAAATTCCCGCCTCCGGCGGCAGCTTCGACTGGACCCTGGGGATCACCTCGACCTACCAAACGCCGTACCTCGGGGTGGTCTGGACCACCGCGACCCTGCCGGACGGATCCGAATACTTCATCCAGAGCGTGCCCGTGGAACTGCCCGCGCAGGCGGATATCTTCGTGCCGTCACTGGTCCAGGATGTGCCTGCGGCGGCGCCCGCCGGGGATTACACCTTCAATGTGTACATCGGCCCGGACCAGACCCAGCCCATCGCCCACGACAGTTTCGGCTTCAGCAAGCTGGCCGCAGCAAGCCTGGCCGAGTCACCAGGGAGCTGGCGGGGCGAGGGTCTGGATCAGCTGGCCGCCGAGCCCGCCGCCGCGTCGGACGAGCAAGTGGCAGCGTTGAATGGCGGCGCGCTGGGTCCGGCGTACCCCAACCCGTTCAACCCGACGACCTCCCTGCTGTTGACGCTGCAGGAACCCACCCCGGTTGACATCGTCGTCTACGACGCGCGGGGACAACGGGCCGCCGTCCTCGCCCGGGGGCAATTCGCCGCCGGTCGGCACGTGCTGACTCTCGATGGTTCCCGCCTGTCCAGCGGAGTGTATTTCGTGTCTGCCACGATTGCAGGGCAAGGACCGCAGACGCAAAAGGTCGTGCTGCTGAAGTAACCGCGCCTCTTTATCTTCCGGTCGCCGACTCGGTCAGGGGTTGGCGACCGGTTTCAGATCAGCCCCAGTTTTTTTCTCAAGATGTTGAAATCGAACGCATGCTCCCCCGCCATCCGGGCTTCGGAATTCTCCATGGATTTGATGATCGTCTCCACCTTGCGCCGCCCCTCTGCCGAGCGCACCGCCTCCAGGGGGGTGAGGCCGTCCAAGGCCGGCAGGGATCGATCGGGCCAATCATGGTAATGTCGCTTTTTGAGCTCCAGGGACAGGGCTGCTTCTTCAGGGGGTAATTCATCCGGTAACGCCCCGGATCCGGAGCGGGATCGGGCCTGCGAGAACGGGTCCTCGTGTTCCCGCAGACGGTGGGTGATGAGTTCGCCGCAAACCTTCTCCACCGCCTTACGCAGATCATCGGCACGCCGGATGGAGTTGGCCGACAGCAAAAGGGATTCGCCGTCGATCCGGGCGGTTCCTATAACCATTTTCCTTTCGTTCTCCTGGTTGCCGCTGTCGGGTCGCAGGAAAACATATTCCCTCGAACCATCCTCTTCCGGCGCGTTGACATACGGCATGCCCGCAAGCCTGCGCGACACCTCCATGGCCCTGTCCTGCGTGATGAGATAATGGTCCCGTGTGGGCAACAGAGGATCGCCGTCGGTATTCGTCAGCTGTGGTGGTTGTGACCAGCGGGCTTCCAGTTCCTCGACCATGCGGCCCCATTTCCTGATCAGGTATCGCTCGAAATCGTAGGTGCGAAGTTTCTCGATGGGGACCGTCCTGCGGCGCCGCAACTTTTGGCGCGCCAAACGCACAACCTCGGCCGCGGCATCAGGAGGGAGGCTGCGTGGGAAGATCCCGCCGAATACGCACCGGTCGCCGAAATCGAGCACCCAGCCCATAATGGCGTCCCGGATAACCAGGGAGCGGGACGCTGTCCGGTCGTTGACGGTTCGCCGTTCGCCGGTCAACATGTCCACCAGTTCGACGGACCGCCCCGGATCCACCCGGATCACCTCCCATACCGACAACCAGGCATCCTGTTGGGCGGCTGCAAACTCCTTTTCCCAGCGGGACAATTGCCCCCATCCGGCTTCCCGGTAATGATCCACGATGGTCTTGCCCTGAACCGGGTAGCGGAAAAGAGACCAGGGAATGGACATCTGGGCGGCATCATCCGGATCCTTGAAAAGCCGCATGTGGTCCCAGTAGTCCTTGTCGAAGCGGACATCGGCAAACTTCAGCAACCTGTCGATAAACGTGTTTTCCCGTTGATGGTCCAGGGCAACCGAAGCGGCGCCGGAAACCTTTTCCTCGTCTTCCCGCATGTGGCAACGCTTGTACTTCTTGCCGCTGCCGCATGGACAGGGTTCGTTCCGACCGGTGGTGTCCAGTCGTCCGGCGGCCGCCACCTCATCTCCGGCCCGATTGTTTGCAGATGGTCCCTCGAAGAGAAGATGGTGGGCCTGGCAGGGGAAGGTCAGAATCACTTCCTGGTCGTCGCGGTTGAACCACGACTCGCACACGGGACTCGAACCGGGTCCCGCGAGGGATTTTCCATGCTTGACAAGGAAGGCCGCCAGGGACTGGAGCCCGGTGGCCAGGGTCTGCATTTCCCCCATGGACAGGTCCGTGACCAGGCCGTCACCCTCGTACCGCATGGGGATCGGATAGACGCCATCCCCAGGCAAGGGCCATCCATATCGCGCGGCTTCCTCTCTCATGGGGTCTGGAACTTCATGACCCTCCACGAAATCCAGGGTCAGCATCCCGCGCGGAAACAAAGGAACATCATCGGGAGCCGCATCGATCATGGTGTACATCTTTTCGAATTCCGCCAGGGAGGGATAGAACAACA
>JALUJS010000096.1 GCA_027056825.1 Candidatus Krumholzibacteriia bacterium
ATCATGGAGATGGTCGGCCCCGGCAAGGGAGGCCATGGGGCCTACTGGGTGGCCTTGCGCCTACCCGACGGCACCATCAGCGCGTTCGCCAACGGCGGCCGCATCGGGACCTTCCCCCGCGACGACCAGGACAATTGCCTCTACACGCCGGAGATGATCGGTTTCGCCGCGGCCCGGGGCTGGTACGACCCCGCCGCCGGGCCCTTCAACTGGCGCGAGGCCTTCCATCCGCTGACCGCCCAGCAGTTGCGCTACACCGCCACCCGCGTCTGGAGCATCTTTCGGCGCGCGGCGCCCTCGCTGGATTTGCCGGTGGATTACCACCGGGGCGTATCCGGCGCCGAACCCTATCCCCTGTGGATCAAGCCCGACCACAAGTTGACCACCGCCGACGTGTTCGCCCTCATGCGCGACCACTACGAGGGAACACCCTACGACATGACCCAGGGGGTGGACGCCGGGCCCGGCCACCTGCCCCGCCACCTGCGGCCCATGGGTTTCGAGGTCGATGGCGTCAAGTACACCTGGGAGCGTCCCATCTCCACCCAGCAGACGGGCTTTTCCATGGTCTGCCAATCCCGCAAGTGGTTGCCGGACATGATCGGCGGGGTGACCTGGTACGGGCTGGACGATACCGATTTCACCTGCTACACGCCGCTGTACTGCGGCATCGACGCCCTGCCGGAGAGCTACACCATCGGCAGCCTGCAGCGGTTCAGCTGGGACTCGGCGTGGTGGGTGTTCAACTTCGTCTCGAACTTCTCGGCCCTGCGCTACGACCGCATGATCGGGGACGTGCGCATGGTCCGCAACGCCATCGAGAGCCGCTACCTGGACCTGCAACCGGCCGTCGAGAAGACCGCCGCCTCCCTGCTGGAGGACGACCCCGACCTGGCCCGGGAGTACCTCACCGACTACTGCGTCATGCACGCCGAGGATGTGGTGAGGAAATTCCGCCAGCTCGGGGAGCACCTGGTCACCAAGTACAACGACGGCTACATCCAGGACGAGAACGGCCGCCCCCACGAGGTGGGCTACGACGAGGACTGGCTGCGCAAGGTTCTGGAGCTGCGGCCCGACCAGTTCCGCCTGCCTGTGGGCCAGGAGAAGCTCAAGGAGCCCACCGAGTACTGATCGGCGCCGAATACCACGGGGAGTGACGGGGGAATGACGCTACTAGGGCGTCATGGAGATCCCGGAGCCATGGATGGCGGAGGGGCCGGAATGCCGAGGCGGCCGGAAACACGAGGTTTCCGGCCGCCGTTCCTGGTAACGGTCCTCCCCCCGTCACTCCCCGTGGCACTCGGAGCAGTTCGTCTCCTTCCACTCCTCGTCGATGTCCTCGGGGTGGCGGTACTCGACGCCCGCAAGGGACTCGAAGACCTCGCCGGTCTTGACCTCCTGCTTGACGATGTCGTGGCACAGGTTGCAGTCCCGCGAGATCACCCGCCCGTCATCGCTCTCATGCAGGCCGTCGTGGCACCGGAAACAGCCCGGAGT
>JALUJS010000097.1 GCA_027056825.1 Candidatus Krumholzibacteriia bacterium
TTTCCTGGCCGCGAGGGTAAAAACGGCGGTGGCCGCGGGCGTGGCGCCGGAACGCCTCGCGGTGGACCCCGGCATCGGGTTCGGCAAGAAGCTGGAGCACAACCTGGCCCTGCTGGCGAACCTGCCCTGCCTGGCGGGTGGGCGGCCCCTGCTGCTGGGAGCCAGCCGCAAGCGTTTCATCGGGGAGATCACCGGCGCCGACACCCCCGACCGCCTGCCGGGCAGCCTCGCCGCGGCCGCGGTGGCCATGCGCGCCGGAGCCGCGGTGGTGCGCGTGCACGACGTGGCCGCTACCGTCCAGTTTCTCCGGGTGCTGCAGGCCGTGGCCGACCGAGACTGAAGGCTCCGTTCCACGCCATGGTCAGCTGGTAGGTGAGGTTGCGGTGGTCGTCGGTCCACTGCTTGACGAAGCCCGCCTCGATGACCAGTCCCGAATTCCCGGAAAACAGCAGCAGGTTCGCCCCCAGCTGGTCGTAGCGGTCCAGGCCGTACAGCGGGTCCCCCAGGCCCGGCTTCAATCCGTCGCCCCGGTACCGCGACCAGCCCAGACGCAGCACCAGGTCCCGGCGCGCCGGCAGATCCGCGCGGGCCCACCACTGGCCCCCGTCGCCGGTGGTCAGCGGCCGCGTGTCCGCGTCGTCCCGGGACCACAGGTGGTCGTAGCCGCACCGCCAGCGCAACGGTGCTCCGGGCCGCGGCGGCTGGTCCCCGCCCGGGCCCACCGAGGCTCCGGCCAGGTACATGAGGTTCTGCTCCACGCGCCCGCTGAGGCTGACCTGGCCCCCGGCGTGGGCCCACATGAACTGTCCGCGCAGACCCACCCATCCATTCGCCGGCGAGACCGCGTGGGCCGAAGCGATCTCGAACTCCTCGGCCCGGATCGCTCCCTCGCGCACGCGCCAGTCGATCCAGGTATCGGACCGGTAGTGGTCGCGATCCACCCGCAGTTGGAATCCCTCCTCCACCTCGGTGGCGAACTTGCGCACGTCGTCCAGGATCGCGTCGTGGATCGCGTGTGTGGGAACCAGGGTGCCGGCGATGGCGTGGACTCCCGGCAGGGCGCGGTGGATAATCCGCAACACGGGCCGGTGGATGTCCAGGCTCTCGTCATCGCCGAGGTTGCGGCCCAGCAGGAGCCCCCCCTCGAGGACCAGGCCCGCCGAGGCGCGGTAGCGCAGGCGCGGTTCGGCCAGGTACAGGAACCAGGTCCGGCCCAGGATGTCCGGCAGGTTGAAGATTTCGAGGTTCTTGAACACCACCGCCGATTCCACCGCCAGGTCCAGGCTCCCTTGCGGTCGCGCGGTGAGCGTGGGCACGCCCCGGCTGATTCCCGTCAACGTGCTGCCGGGGATGGCGGAGACCTCCTGACCGCGGGCGCCGCCGGCCCCGCCCACCGCGCACCACGCCAGGCACGCCAGGCACGCCAAGCTCGTCGCCAACTTCCGGAGATGCGGTCGGGCGATCCTCAACGGAGAAACCTTTCCCGCCAGATCTCGAAATCCAGGATGGTCTTGACCAGGGCGAAGCGATGCCGGGCCCCGCCCAGGTACTCTTGGCGCAGTTCCGACACTGTCGGGACATCCAGAACGCCGGACTCGGCGATGCGCTCGTCGGCGAGGTACCTGCGCACCAGCCCGTGGATACGCCCGGTCCCGAAGTCGTGAATGTCGAAGATGAAGCCCTGCTTGCGTCCCTTCCACACCCGCGCCGGCGCGTAGCGTTCCAGGAGCTTGCGGTGCAGGAACTTGCCGTAGCCCCGTCCCCGGGTCTTGAAACGGGTCGGCATGGCGCAGATGAAATCCACGAGGTCGCGGTCGTAGTAGGGGCACACCTGGTCCACCTGCAGGGCGTTGTGGATGGCCCCGGCCTTGAGCAGGACCCCGTGCATCACGAAGTACTTGGCCAGGGCCATGCGCAAGCGCTCGTACAGGGGGATGTCGGTCCGGTCGCGCAGGTAGCGTCCGAGTTCGAAATCCGTGGCGCGGATGTCGCGGCCCAGCAGGGTCGACAACCTGCGGCCGGTGAACTTCTTGTGGAAGATCCACGCGAACTCGTCCTGCTGCAGGAGGTCCGCGACGCAGCGGGTGGGCGTGCTCAGGCCCAGATCGAAGCAGCGGTCCACGAAGTCCGCCATCCGGGCAAGGGGGCCGCGCAACGCGCGCGGCACGATCCGGTAGTACCAGTACCAGGGCCGCAGGTCCCAGTTGCCGTACAGGCCGTCCGGACCGTCCCCGGCCATGACCTCCCGGAATTCCCGGGCCACCTCCCGGGTCACCACGAGGTTGGGAATGGCGGAAATGTCGGCCATGGGCTGGCCGAAAACCTCCGGAAGTTCATCCAGCGCGGCAAAGCATTCGTCCTCGGTGATGTACATGCAGCGGTGGTCACTGATCCCGAAATATTCGGCCACCCGTCTGGCGCGCGGCACCTCGTCGTGGTGCCTGTTGGTCGAGCCGAGGGTGTAGGCTGTCACCTCCCGCTGGAACTCCCGGACCATGACGGCGACCATCATGCCGGTGTCCAGACCGCCGCTGAGGTAGGTCGCCACCGGGACCTTATTCTCCGGCAAGCGCGCCTCGATCGCCCCGAGCACCAGACCCTGCAGGTGGTCGACGAGCCTGTCCTCGCTCCAGTCGTCCACCTGGCTGAATTCCCAGGTTTCACCGATGACGTGGTGGTAAGTCTCCCGGCGCGCGGTCCCCTCCTCCCAGGTCATGTATTCCCCGACAGGCAGGCTCATGATGTCCCGGTAGATGGTCCAGGGCGGGCTGACGAAGCCCAGGGAGAAGTACTCCCGGGCGCCCTGTTCGCCGACCTCCAGCGACGCCAGCTGGGAGCGAACCAGACCCGTAAGGTCGGACGCGAAGACGAGCCCGCCGGGAAGGTCGGCCGCGTAGAGGCGTTTCAATCCATAGGGGTCGACGGCAAGGAAGAGCCGCTGCTCGAGGGTGTCGAAAACCGCGGCCGCGAAACTCCCGGGCAGATGCTTGAGGAACAGGACGCCATGGCGAAGAAAGGCGTCCAGGAAAACCTCGGCGCCGGTGGTCCCGGCGACGGTGAAACCCTTGGCCTCAAGGGTGCGGCGCAGAACCTCGGCCCTGGCCAGGGACGCGTCGAGCAGACAGACATGGCGGCCGTCCGGGCTGCGGCTCCAACTGTCTCCCCTGACAGCCAATCCATATCCGGGACCGGACAACACCTTGTCGGGCTTTCCGGGGGTGGCACCCTGGCGGTGACACCGAGCCAAATGAACCTGCAAGTCCCCGTCGGTATGATCGGTTGCAGGAGGCCCCACCAGTCCGAAGAACCTTCCCATTGCTTCTTCTTCGCTTCCGCCTAGATCCCGACATCCTTGCCTGTGACGGCAAATCGTCCCACACCATGACCTTAAGGTCAACAACCTTGCAAAACTGTTCTTGACTTTTTGTGATTTTTGCTTTATAGTCATGGCAATCAAGCATTGACGAATGACTCCCAAAGTCATTCCTTATGTTGTGTGACAATGGTACCGAACGGGGACTGGAGGAAGGTTCAAATGAAAAAGTTGTTCATGTTGCTGGGGGTCATCACCCTCATCTGCAGCGCCGGGGTCAGCCTGGCCGCCAATCCCATGACTGTGATTCCCATGAAGGATTCGCAGCAGTTCATCGATTTCCAGTACGGCGGCATGCCCACCGCCGACAAGTGCGCCGGCGCGGCCAAGGACGTCCAGTGCTGCAAGATCGGCAACGAGAACCCTTGGGCCTACGCCGTGAAGGATTTCGTCACCGGTGAGCAGACCTTCAGCTACATCTTCCTGGCCGAACCGTCCTGCGGCTGCGTGACGGGGTTCGCCCCGAACAAGATCCGGATCGCCATCAATGTCGATCCCGAGGATGTGCCCGTGACCATGGTCGCCTACGCCACCTTCGAGGAAACCAACATCGATGCCGCCGGCAAGGAAGTGCCCGGGCCGGTCATCTGCACCTCGCCCACCTACGAGGCCACGATCACCGAGCCGGGCGGCTATGTCTGTGAAATCCCCATGAACACGGACTGCTCCTGCTCCTACTGGGGTTACAACTACGCCTTGAGCATGCATCTGACCAACCGGCTGGAGAGTCCCATCGACCTGGTGACCGACGCCACCCCCGTGGGCGGCAAGAGTTGGGTGGATGCGGGAACCGGCTGGGAAGACCTGGGCATGTACCAGTTCCCCGGCGAGCTCAAGATGACCACCAAGATCGACTGCTGCTCCGAGCCCGTGGCCGACGACCGGCCCAGCTGGGGCTCGCTGAAGGCGCAGTTCCGGTAGGATCCCCGCCGTACGGAGGAAGAAGAAGGGCCCGGGATGACTCCCGGGCCCTTTTCCGTACCATTTCGTCAGGCCACCCGACTGAGCGGTCAGGAGTTGGTCATCTCCTCCAGCTTCAGCAGGCGCTGCCACTGGTCGTCCACCCACTTCTGGCTGGCCTCCAGCAGGTGCTCGTTACCGGGCTTGAACAGGTGCTTGAAACGGCCCTGCTTCTTCATCCAGTCGACCACCGGCGTCGGTTCCTTCGGCTTGTGGTTGATCTTGTAGACGCCGTTCTCGACCTCGAACAGGGGCCAGAAGTTGTTCTCCACGGCCTCCCGCGCCAGGTCCTGCCCGATGGCGGTGTCGAAGTGCCAGCCCACGGGGCAGGGCATCAGGATATTGATGAACGCGGGGCCGTCCACGGCCAAGGCTTTCTCCACCTTGGTGGCCAGGTCGCGCCAGTGGAACGGCGTGGTCTGGGCCACGTAGGGGATGTTGTGGGCGACCATGATGGAGGTCAGGTCCTTGCGGTTCTGTTCCTTGCCCTGCTTCACCTCGCCGGCCGGAGCGGTTGAGGTGTGGGCCCCCAGGGGGGTGGCCCCGGACCGCTGGATGCCGGTGTTCATGTAGGCCTCGTTGTCGTAGCACACGTAGAGCATGTTGTGGCCACGCTCCATGGCGCCGGACAGGGACTGCAGGCCGATGTCGTAGGTGCCGCCGTCGCCGCCGAAGGCGATGAAGTTGATCTTCTCGCGCTCGACCGGCAGCTCGCCGCGCTTCTTCAGCGCGCGGAAGGCGGTCTCGGCGCCGCTGATGGTCGCCGCGGCGTTCTCGAACGCACTGTGGATGAACGAGGTCTTCCACGCGGTATACGGGAAGATGGTGGTGACCACTTCCATGCATCCGGTGGCGCTGCCGACCACGGTGTCGCGGCCGGCGGTGAGCATGACCTGGCGCAGGATGTTGGCGCCGGTGCAGCCCGCGCAGGCGCGATGTCCTCCGGTCAGGAGGTCTTCGCGCTGCGTCAATGTCTTCAGATTGACAGCCATGATCCGTCCTCCTTTCCTAGGACCTTACGCCCAGCAGGTTGATGTCCTTGATTTCGCCGCCGGAGGCGACCTTCTGCAGATCCTCGATGACCTGCGCCAAGT
>JALUJS010000098.1 GCA_027056825.1 Candidatus Krumholzibacteriia bacterium
GTGCCGTACACCATGGGCGCGGTGCCGTGGGCCTTGAAGAGCGCCACCAGTTCCACGACCAGGTCCCCGCTCAGGACGTTGCACACCAGCTTGCGACGGGGCGCGCATTCCCATATCACCGCGCCGTTGAGCAGGATCAGGGGCAGGTCGTCGGGGAACCATCCCGACTGTTCCAGCAGGTGCCGCGTGGAGTTCAGGTTGCGCCCGGTGCACAGGACCAGGACGTGGCCGGCCGCGCGGACCGCTTCGAGGGCTTCCACCTCGCGCGCGCCCAGCCGGTTGTCCACCTCGGTGTCCAGCAGCGTGCCGTCGATGTCCACCGCCGCCAGCCAGCGCTCGTTTCCGGTCCGCTTGTTCATCCGGTGATCTCGAACTCCGTGAAAGCCCCCGCGGCCTCGCCGCGGAATTCCTCGACACGATCCACGCGGGCCCGGTCCGGTCCCCGTTCGGCCCAGCGCCGCAGGGCGTCCAGCGCCTCCGGCGTCCCTTCGGCCACGATCTGCACCGAACCGTCGGGTCGGTTGCGGACCCAGCCGACGAGGCCCAGGGCGCGGGCCGTTCCCTGGGTGTACCAGCGGAAGGCCACGCCCTGCACCCGTCCGTGGATCTTCAGCTCCATCCGCTCCACGCCGGTCATCAGTCCTCCATCCCCTGCCAGGGCGGCGGGGTCTGGCCCCGGTCCGGATCCAGCCACTGCCGGCACCATGCGCTCAGGGCCGAGACTGCCGGCCGCCCGTGCGGCAGCACCCGGTCGGTGACGAAATCGAACTCGCCGTATATGCGGCGGCCCTTGCGTCCCAGCGAGACCCCCAGTCCGATGCGGCGGTCGCCCTCCCAGCCGGTGACCAGGCCCACGGTCCAGGCGTCGTCCAGGGCCGAGCCCAGCAGGGCGTCCACGAAGCCGTCGGCGTCCAGGACAAGATAGCCCTTCACGACGGCGAAGACCCGCACGTCGCGGAAGCGCACCGTCCGGGACCGCTTGCCGTCCTTGAAACGCAGCTCCGGATCACCGGCTGCAAGTTCCACCAGTTCGAGCCGCCGGGAGGTCCGCAGGCTGCCCGGATGGTAACCCAGGATGTCGTAGGGCATGGGCCGGTCCAGGGCCTGCGTCAGCTCCAGGTCCCAGTGGGCCAGGACCTTGGCGCCCCGATAGCGGGCCACCTCGGCGGCCCCCGGGGGACGGCGGGTCACGCTCACCAGCAGGTCCAAAGGAAAGCGCGATTCAAGCCCCGCCCCGGCCGCGAACTCCTCGACGTCCGCCCCGGTCCAGCGACCGTCCTGTCCGGCGGCCGACCGGTCCAGCAGGAAGGCGAAGAAGGCCTCGCGGACCTCGTCCCCCGCCGCAGGCGCCTCCTCGCGCACCGGGCCGAACTCGCTCCAGGTATCGGCGCGCCCGCTCCCGGTGCCGCCGGCGACGAGCCAGACCGCCACCAGGACCACCACCGCCGGGACCGGGCGCAACCTATTCATTGATGGCGAAGTTGTTGGACTCGCCCCAGCAGTACGGATCATTCGTCTTGATGATGCGGATCCGGTAGTTGCTGGTGCCCGAAACCACCCCGTAGTCGGTCACCACCCACTGGTAAGGCTCGGTGGAATCGGCCGGCAATTCCCCGCCCGGAGGGGTGATGAAGGAGCCGGGAACCATGTCCGCCCCCGCGTACAGCCTGATCTTGACCGTCTCGCCCGGCTCGGTCTCGTTGATGGTGTAGCCGATGGTCACGGTGTCCCCGAGGGCGTAGGCGCCCTGCGTGGGGCTCATCCAGATGTCCACCTGGCACAGGTTGGCATCCGAAATGGTGAAATCGGGGGTGCCGTCCTCGCAGCCGGGGATGCCGTCGGCCATGAGCTTGACCCAGTAAACGGAGGGGTCCGTCACCACTTCGTGGGCGGGGTAGTTGAAGGAGTCCACCGACCACAGGAATTCCCCGTCGTCAGCCGTGTCCTCGGCGATCACCCCCACCAGCTGGGGATTCAGGTGTCCGTGCCACAGCTGGAGGTCGATCCCGCCCAGGGTGTCATGGCTCTGCCAGGTGATCGGCAGGATGTCGCCCTCGACGAAGGTGGTGTCCGGCAGGATCACCCCGTCGAAGACCAGGTCGCAGGCCGCGGTGTTGGCGATGGAAAAGACCCCGGAGGTGGCGGTGCAGCCGTCGGAATCCAGGGCCGTGATCAGGATGCTGAAATCCCCGCCGGCTCCTCCCATGACGTCCGCGGTCCAGGGGAAGAAGCCGTCGTTGTCGGTGCCGGCGCTGATGATCCCCGCCCGGGCGCCGTCCTGCCACAATTCGATGGATACCATGGCGGCGTCGCCGGTGTGATCCCAGCGGATGTTCACCGGATCACCGGACCGGAAGGTCGCCGCGGCCTCCGGCGCAGTGACGGTCAGGGAGCAGGGATCGGGCTGGGGGCCGGAACCGCCGTCACCGCCGCCTCCGCAACCGGCGGCCAGGACGAGGGCACAGCAAAACGACAAGAAAACCCGGACTGAACGCATATGACCATCCTCCACGCTGCGGCGCTGCGGCCACCAATCTGCCCCTTGAAAAAATACGGTGCCAAGCCGGGAAAAAGAAGGGTATCACGCCCTGTCCAGCAGGTCGAGGAAAGCCCGGTGGATGCGCAGGTCGCTGGTCAGTTCCGGGTGGAAGGTCAGCCCCAGCAGGTGTCCCGACCGCACGGCCACCGGTTCGTTCCCGTGGGTGGCAACCACCTCGGCGTTCGGTCCTGCAGCGACGATGCGGGGGGCCCGGATGAAGACCGCGGGAAACTTGTCTCCCCGGCCCGCCAGGGCGGAAATATCGACGTCGGCGGTGAAGGAGTCGATCTGCCGACCGTACCCGTTGCGCCTGACGGTGCAATCCAGCAGCCCCAGGGGCCGGACCCCGAAATCCCCCGGCGTCTCGCCGTCCAGCTCCCGGCTCATCATGATCAGCCCGGCGCAGGTGCCCATGACCGGATGCGAGGCGGCGAACTCCCGCAGGGGCCCGCGCAGGCCCACGCGGTCGATCAGTCGGCTCAGCGTGGTGGATTCCCCGCCCGGAATGACGAGACAGGACACCTCGGCGAGTTCACCGGGACGGCGCACGCCCCGGGTCTCGCGACCCAGGGCGGCGAAGGCCTGGCGATGCTTGTCGTAGTCGCCCTGCAGGGTGAGCAGACCCACCGGTGCGGTCATGGTGCGCGCCTTTCGGGACCCGTTACCAGCCGCGGCCGGCCATCTTCTCGTTCTCGGCCATCTCGTTCACCGCGCGGCCCTTCATGGCCTCGCCGAGGGTCATGGAGACCTCCATGAGCCGGGCCGGGTCGTCGTGATAGGTCACCGCGTCCACGATGGCCTTGGCCCGCGGGGCGGGATCCTCGCTGGCGAAGATGCCGCTGCCCACGAACACCGACTCGGCGCCCAGCTGCATCATCAGCGCGGCGTCGGCCGGGGTGGCCACCCCGCCGGCGGCGAAGTTGGGCACCGGCAGTTTGCCCAGCTCGGCCGTCTCGACCAGCACGTGATAGGGAGCGCCCAGGCGTTTGGCCTCGGCCATCAGCTCGTCGGTGCGCATCATCTGCAGGCGGCGGATGCCCTCGGTGACCTCGCGCATGTGGGTGACGGCCTCGACGATGTCGCCGCTGCCGGCCTCTCCCTTGGTGCGCATCATGGCCGCGCCCTCGCCGATGCGGCGCAGGGCCTCGCCCAGGTTCCGGCACCCGCACACGAACGGCACCTTGAAATCGTGCTTGTAGATGTGGTTCTGGTTGTCCGCCGGGGTCAGCACCTCGGACTCGTCGATGAAGTCCACGCCCAGGGCCTCGAGGATCTGGGCCTCGGCGAAGTGGCCGATGCGGACCTTGGCCATCACGGGAATGGAAACCGCCTGCTGGATCTCGCGGATCATGCCGGGGTTGGACATGCGGGCGATGCCACCCATCTTGCGGATGTCCGAGGGGATGCGTTCGAGGGCCATGACCGCCACGGCGCCCGCCTCTTCGGCGATTTTGGCCTGCTCGGCGTTGGTCACGTCCATGATGACCCCGCCCTTGAGCATCTCGGCCAGCCCCACCTTGTGGCGGAACCGCTCCTGCAACTCCTGGTCGTTCCTGGGTGACTCCATGACCCCGCCTCCTGTCAAGGCACCCCACCGGATGCCGGATTGGAACCTGATTCCATATTCGTCATGCGCCCCAAAAGATAATACCTCCGGGCGGGGGGCGAAAGGCAGCGATCGGCGGCGGGCCGGGCAAAAACGGCAATTATTCCGTTGATGTGGATTTATCAAATATGGTATATTGGGACCACTCCTTGGAGGGAGAAGCCTGTCATTTTGATCCTGGCATCCAGATATCAGCACCCTGACCGGGCGAGTCCCTTCTGGCATCATCAAAAACCATTGGGAGGGGAAATCATGCGCAAACTGATTCTGATCGGCCTTTGCCTGCTTCTGGCGGGCGCCGCCTTCGCTGCGGACCGCACCGTGGTCGTCACTCCGGTGACCGGCAACATCCAATCCCTCAATCCGGCCGGCGCCAACGGGGTGTGCCAGCTTGGCAATCTCAATGCCCCCGCCTGGGCCATCACCGACTGGATCTGGGGAGACGAAACCTACAAGTACATCTTCGACGCGGACCAAGCCCTCTGCACCCAGTGTCCCGCCGGTTTCAAGGTGGAGATGGTCCACTTCTATATGCAGTTCGGAGCCGAGGATGTGCCGACTTCCTTCGACTGCATGGTGGATTTCGAGGAAACGGTCTGGGATGAGGCCTCGGGCTGCTTCATGCCCGGCCCGACGATCTGCGAATCCCAGCCCTACACCGTGACCATCGACCAGGCCGGGCTGTACGACATCGCCCTGCCCTTGCCGTACGATGTTTGCGACTGTGCTTATTTCGGCTACAAGTACGCCTTGGGCTTGACCTTCCTGACCCCCTTCGACAGCACGCCCGATGCGATCACCGATGATATTCCGGTCGGCTGCACCAGTTGGAACGATTACGGCATGGGCTGGTACGACCTGGTCACGGGCTTCGGCTTCCCAGGCGAGATCATCATGTTCGCGGATATCATCTGCTGCGAGAACCCCGTGGACACCGAAAAGGACACTTGGGGTGGGGTGAAGTCCCTGTTCCGTTAGTAACCTTTTGCGGATCAAGGAATTCGATGGGACCCGGGTCGCCCCGGGTCCCTTTTTTCCGGTTCGTCGTGATTTATTTTATTACATACTGAATGTTTTTTTGTTTTTGTGATACTTTTGCAATGATTTTCTCCTATACTAAATGTCTACGTGTCGCCCGATTTCGCCTGCCAAGGAGCATCCGATGAGAAGACTGATCCTGTTGCTGGTCATGGGCCTGGTTCTGTCCACCGTGGCCGCAAGCGCGTTGGCCGTTCCTGTCTCCGCCCGGGAATTCGCGCCCGTG
>JALUJS010000099.1 GCA_027056825.1 Candidatus Krumholzibacteriia bacterium
GGGAAAGGCGGATCGGGGAGAAAAAAGCACGGCGCGGGAATCGATGCAAGGGACAAAAAAATCCCCCTTGCGGGGGGCGGGGGATCTGGTTGGGGCGGCAGGATTCGAACCCGCGAATGCAAGGACCAAAACCTTGTGTCTTACCACTTGACGACGCCCCACCCAGAACCGAAAGGTCAGAAACGTTCCTCCATGACGGAATCCCTGTCTCCGCCGTCGTAGGAATCGTTGTGCGACGGGCCCGGGATCTCCCCGTTCTCCACCCGTTGCAGTTCCCTGCGGTAGGCGGCGATGACCTGCCGTTCCATCAGCTCGCGCGTCTCCATGTTGATGGGATGCGCGATATCCTGGAACGTGCCGTCGCGTCGCTTGCGGCTGGGCATGGCGATGAACAGACCCGATGCCCCTTCGATGATCTTCAGTCCGCGGATGACAAAGGCGTTGTCGAGGGTAATGCTGGCGAACCCCTTGAGCTTGTTGTCATCACGCAACGTGATCCTGATCTCGGAAATATTCAAGGCTCTCCCTCTCCCTGACGAACCCGAACCTGGACCGACTTCCTAGCCCGGCGACTCTTCATCCCTGAACCGCACACCCCGGGCCCTCGGTCCTGCCAACTCGACGAAATATCCCGTTTCGGTAAACTCCCTTGTCAACCCGGATACATCCCGGCCCACGGGGAAAGCGGCAAAAACCGCGGAACCGCTTCCACTCATCATGGCGATGGGCGCCTCTTCCCGCAGCCTCATGATCAACCGTTTGAGATCCGGCGACCACGGCAGGACCACATCCTCAAGCCGATTGAACCCGGGCCACGTGCGCTGGGGGAACCTGGCCAATTGGGGCTTGATCACCTGGATGTTAGCCTTGGCGCTGTTGACTGTCAATCCCATTTTGAGGTTGGCGTACACCTCCGCGGTTTTTAACTCCATGTCCGGTTTAACGATAAGGAATTGGCAGGTCCGGAGCAACGGCAGGGGGGTCAGGCTGGTCCCGGTCCCCCGCCCCAGTGCGGTTCCGCCCCGGATGAAAAAGGGCACGTCCGCACCCAGCTTGGCGCCCATGTTCTCCAGGGCCTGATCATCCAACCCGGTTTCGAACAGCCGGTTGCAGGCGGCCAGCACGGCCGCCGCATCGCTGCTGCCCCCGCCCAGGCCCGCGGCCGGCGGCACCTTCTTAACCAGTTGCAGGTTCAGGGCGCCGGAAACGCCCGTTTCCCGGCAAAAGAGGCTCGCGGCCCGCCAACAGAGGTTGGTGGCGTCATGCGGTACGCGCCACGAACCGGATACCACCTGCAGGGAGATGTCCGGGCTTCCCCCAGGCCGCCTCTCCTTGAGGGTGACCTCCACCCTGTCGCAAAGCTCCACCGTCTGCAGGATGGTCTCGATCTCGTGATACCCGTCGTGCCTGCGCTTGAGGACCTCCAGGTGGAGGTTGACCTTGGCCGGCGCCTCCAGCACCACCGTGCGGCCGACGGGCCGTCGCCCCTTCTCGTATCCCTGCTCGCCCATGTTCATATCCCTCCCTGGTCGGTTCCTGATACAGCCAGGGCGCCCCAGGCCGTGCGGACAAACCTGCGCTGCAGGGCGCGTCGGCGCAAGAGGCGCCAGACCAGGTCGCCCGTCCTGCCGCCGCCGGGAGGCCCCGCCCAGTCCGCTCCCGCGAAGGGATGGTCCAGCAGTTCCCGATCCCCGGTGATACGGATTCCTTCCGACCGTGCGCATCCCACGCCGGCCTCTTCCAGCACCTCCAGCCACCGGTAGGCCCCGGGATCCATGCCGGCCAACCGGAGAGATACCGCATCGACAGCCAGGGGGTCCCGGCCGGCCAGCAGGATGTTACGCACGATGAAGGTACGCCCCGGGGTTCCGCACCTCGCGCCCCACAGGATGGCGTCGCATACCACCGCGGCCGGGGCGGTTTGTGCCGCCAGGAAGGCCGCCATGTGGTCGGGACGCCGGCGGGGGTCGACCACCGGCTGTCCGGCCGCCGCCAGCAGGAGCGCCACGGCGTTTTCCACGCCCCAGCCCGCCACCAGCCTAGGAACAGGCAACAGCACAAGGGGGGCGCGCACGGGCACATCCCGCCGGCCCCCGCGGCGGCCGGCGACGACCTCCCGGGGCAGGTCCGCCGGAGCCCTGTCCAGCGCCCGGCAGACCAGATCGTGATGCCAGGGTGGGGAACCGGAACCGGGAGCGTCGGACTCCCGCAGGACGGTCCGCACCCCTTCCGGCACATCGGCGGCCTTCAGCCCGGCCAGGTCCAGCACCCGCCGGTAGTCATCGGCGAGGGTCTCCGGCCTGGCGGCCACCACGGCCACGACGCTCGACATGATCAACTCCCTTCGTGGTCAGGACATGCCGATGATCCGGATGGCGACCAGGATCCAACCCACCACCACGACCTGCAGCAGGCCGTCGGTCAACAGGATCTCGTGGGGCCTGCCTCCCCGGTCCTCGAGGAAGACCAGGTACAGGTAACGGCCCATGCCGGCCAGCACGAACGGGAGGGTGTAGATCAGGTCCCGGGTCCCGAACTGGCGCACGGTGTCCGGCCACACGGTGTACAGCGCGTACATCATGGTGGTCAGGGCGAAGCTCACCCCGATCATCGCGTTGAGAACCGGTTCACTGTAACCCCGCAGGGCCGGCCTGGTTTCCCCGTTTTTCAGGGCGATGCGTAGCAGTTCGTCCCGGCGCTTGCAGAACCCCAGGAAGAGGGACAGGAAGAAGGTGCACAGCAGCAGCCAGGGCGAGATGGCCACCTCCGGGTGGACCGGCAACAGGACCAGGACCCCGGCGGTGGCCCGGATGACGAAGCTCATGCCGATGCCGATGACGTCGAGCACCGGCAGCTTCTTCAGGAAGTTCGTGTAGGACCAGTTCCAGAGGAAGAAGAAGGCCACCGCACCCAGGAAGGACGCTCCCAGCAGGGCCGCTGCAACCAGGCACAGGACCTGGACCACGAAGGCCGCCCGCAGGGCGAAGCCCGGCTCGAGGCGCCCGGAAGCCAGGGGCCGCAGCTTCTTGATGGGATGCAGGCGGTCCAGGTCCAGGTCCCGGAAATCGTTGTAGACATACACCACGCCCGAGGCGAAGCAGAAAACGATGGTGCCCAGCAAGGCCCTGGTCACGCAGGCGGGATCCCCCAGCTTGCGCGCGAAGATCACCCCGGCGAACAGCAGGAGGTTCTTGGTCCACTGCCGGGGACGGAGATTCTCGAGAAAGACCCAGAGTTGCCGCATCAGTAGGCGTTCTCCCCACGCAGGACGTGGTGCAGGGTCATCAGCAGGATCTTGATGTCCAGCCCCAGCGACCAGTTCTCGATGTAGTGCAGATCGTAGTAGGTGCGCTCCTCGATGCTGGTGTTGCCCCGCAGGCCGTGGACCTGGGCCCAGCCCGTCAGCCCCGCCCGCACCCGGTGGCGTTCGAAGTAGCGGGGCAGCTCACGCATGAACTTTTCCACGAACACCTTGCGCTCGGGCCGCGGCCCCACCAGGCTCATGTCCCCCCTGACCACGTTCCACAGCTGCGGCAGCTCGTCCAGGCTGGTGCGGCGCAGGATGCGTCCAATGCCGGTGACGCGGGGATCCTCCGCCACGGTCCACACCGGGCCGCTGGCCTTCTCGGCGTCCTGGCGCATGCTGCGGAACTTGATCATGCGGAACTCGCGGCCGTCCCTGCCCACCCGCATCTGGCTATAGAATACCGGACCCGGCGAGGAGAGCTTGACCGCCAGGGCGATCACCGCCAGCAGGGGCGACAGCAGGATCAGGCCCGAACCGGCCGCGACCAGGTCGAAGGTCCGTTTGACGATGCGATCCACCTCGCCCAGCGCGGCCTCGCGCACGCTGATGAAGGGGATGCCCCCGATCTCGCGCAGTCGCATGCGGCTGGTATGCAGCGCGGGCAGATCGGGAACGAAGTGGACGTCGACGTTGAGGTTGCCCAGGGCCTCGGACACCTTGCGCACCACCGGCAGGTTCTCGAAGGTCACCGTCAGGACCACCAGGTCGATGGCGTGCTCCTGGACCACCCGGCGCATCTGGTCCACCCCGCCCAGCCGGGGCAAACCGGACACCGCGCCCCCGCCGTGGCGGCGTCCGTCCGCGTCCAGGGGACCGCTCGTGGCGGCGGCCGCCATGACCTCCTGCTCGCCGGGAACCTCGAGCCAGCCCACCGGGTCCATGGCCAGACCGGGAAATTCCCGCGTCAGCCGCAGCAGGCGGTCCCGCATGGGGCTGTGGCCCACCACCAGGGTGCGCGCGGCGCGCAGGGAGCGCGGCACCAGCCGGCGCAGGAGGACGCGGGCCAGGACCCGGCCCAGGGTCAGGAAGAAGAAGGTAGACAGGAAGAACAGGCCGAAGAAGGAGCGGCTGAAGGTCAGCGTCCGCAGGAAGAAGGCCATGGCCAGCACCAGCAGGCTGCCCAGGACCACGCCCTTGAACAGGCCGAGCAGGTCGTCCTCCAGGGTCCGGCCGCCGCGGTTGGTGTACATGCCGCTGAAGTAGAAGATCCCGAAGAAGACCAGCAGCACCACCAGGCCCGCGACCAGGTACATGCCCAGGGGCGGGATGCCCAGGGGAACGAGCCAGATCCCGCTGTGGAAACGGAACCAGTAGGTGATCAGGAAGGCGGACTCCAGCATCACCATGTCGATGAGGATCAGCAGGGCGGTCTCGCGCATGCTGCTGCGGCCGGAGGTGCCGCGGCCCGGCGCCCCTTCGCCGACCGGGACCGTGGAACTGCCCACCCGGTCGTTCATGCGCCCTCCGGGGCGGCCCCGTCCAGCAGGCCGCACAGGAAGTGGCCCATGGTGATGTGGACCTCCTGGATGCGCGGGGTGCGGGAGCTGGGGACCACCAGCGCCGAGTCCACCAGGGGCAGCAGCTTGCCGCCGTCCCCGCCCAGGAAGCCGTGGACCCGCAGGCCGAGGTCGCGGGCCGCGGCGGCCGCCGCGACGCAGTTGGGGGAGTTCCCCGAGGTGGAGATCACCAGCAGGACATCGTCTTTGGCGCCCAGGGCCCGGACCTGGCGGGCGAAGACGGCCTCGAAACCGTAATCGTTGCCCACCGCGGTCATGGTGGAGGCGTTGACGGTCAGGGCCACCGCCGCGTGCCCCTCGCGCTCCTTCTCGAAGCGCCGCACCAGTTCGGCCACGATATGCTGGCTGTCCGCGGCGCTCCCGCCGTTGCCGCAGACCATGAGCTTGCCGCCCCGCTCCCAGGCCGCGCGAACGTCGCCGGCCAGGGCGGCCACCGCGGCGAAGTGCCCCGCGTCGAGATCTCCCAGGACGGCCGTCAGCTCGGCGATGGTATCGGTGAACGCCTGCTGCGCGTCCGCGGATGCGGGGTCGGGATGCCGGGAGGGGGTCAGGCCAATCCTCTCATGAAAGC
>JALUJS010000100.1 GCA_027056825.1 Candidatus Krumholzibacteriia bacterium
CTATCTCTATGGGGAGAAGCAACCACATCACCAAAAACCAAATTCTGATAAGGTCAGGAAATTCTGACCATTCCGCTAACTGATTAATACTTGGCACTAAGTCTGCAAATATAGCAGCCAGATTCGATAATGAAACCAAACCATATGGAACTGGCAAAGGGAAAAGAACGGCCAAACCTACCCCCATAATAAACCAGGGTGCTACAACCGTACTCAACCTTGATGAAAACTGCGAATGATGCATCTACGCTTCCCTTTCCTCTGTGCTGCCCGTCACTATTTCATGTCAGTTTCGCCTGAAACCCCTACCTACTAATCTTAGCGCTCTCCAAGACTTTCTTCCTTGTATCGCAGTAGCGGGCTGAGAACAAATTCAATCAATCTTCGCTTGCCCGTCTTGACCTCTACTGTGACCGCCATTCCCGGCGTCAGGTTAACCAATTTATCTCCGACCTGAATAGCTGACTTCTGCATCAACACTCGCCCAGCATACACAAGCCCTTTTTTCTCATCTGTGACGGCGTCGTTGGAAACATCGATCACCTTGGCGCTTATGGTGCCGTATTTCGTGAACGGGAAGGTCTCGATTTTGACTTCGGCTGCCTGACCTTCGTTGACGAAGCCAATGTCCTTGTTGAGGATCCAGGCTTCCACTTCGAGCGACTCGCTCTCGGGTACGATTTTCATCAATTCTTGCGCAGGTGTGACCACGCCTCCGATAGTGTGTATCGCCAGCTGTTGGACGACACCCGATACCGGCGCGATAAGGCGTTGAAGCTCTGTACGCTGGCTGGCCTTGACGCGCTCTTGCTGCAACTGATCGATACGACGCTCGGTTTCAGACAGGCTGGTGAGTAAGTTGCGCCTGAACTCGGAGTCCAGGGCACGGCGCTGTTGTTTTGCCTCATTGATGGAAGCCGTTACTTGGGCGATACGGTTCTTTAGTACCGCCAATTCCTGTTGCTGTTTGACGCGCTCTTCCTCCAATTCCAGCCAGGCTTGCTCGGCGCTCAGCTTTTTCGCGACCAGGACCTTGAGGGCATTGGCGCGGCGTGTGATCAGCGGCAAGGTGCCTTCCAGCTTTTTTACTTCATTGCGGGTTGCGGCGAGGTCCGCTTGGCGGCTCTCGATAGTGTTGTCCAACGCGGCCAACCGAGCCTGTTGCTCGGACCATTCGCTGGCGAGCATCTGTTCCTGCAACCGGATAGCGCCGGTGCTCACCTGTTTTGCGAGCAGGTCTGGTAAATCCAGCTCAGGTACAGCCATTGCGTTAGGTTCAACCCCACCAGACACATCACTTGTCATTTTATCGAGCTGCCGGTAACGCGCTTCGTCAAGGCGTGCGGCGACCAGTTCCATCTCAAGGCGCCCCAGATCCGCCTGCGTTGAGGTGGGGTCCAGCTCGATCAGCAGATCACCGGCCTCCACCCGTTGGCCTTCCTGCACGTGAATGTCGCGTACCACGCCGATCTCCATCGGTTGAATGACCTTGACGCGCCCGCTGGGAATAATCTTGCCTTGGGCGGTCGCCACGATATCGATGTCACCGACCATCGCCCAGACCGCCGCGATCGTGAAGAACGCAATCACCGACCAGGCAATCGCGCGTCCAGCTGGAGACGGCGGCTTTTCCATTATTTCCAGGGCCGCCGGTAAAAATTCGGTTTCCTGTCTCAAGCGTCAGCGCCCCACCGTTTTGATGCCTTGTCCACCCTGCAACGCATGGAGATGAGCATACCGCCCACGCTGTTTGAGCAGATCGTCGTGGCTGCCTTGCTCGACGATCTGCCCCTTTTCCATGACGATAATTCGGTGGGCGCCGCGCACCGTGGACAGGCGGTGGGCGATGATGATGACGGTGCGCCCTTTACAGATGGCATTCATGTTTTGTTGAATAATACGCTCGGACTCATAATCCAGCGCACTGGTTGCTTCATCGAATATCAATATGCGCGGGTTGGTGACCAGAGCGCGCGCGATGGCGATACGTTGACGCTGACCGCCGGACAGATTGTCGCCGTGCTCCCCGACGACAGTGTCGTAACCTTCCGGCATTTCCAGAATGAAGTCGTGAGCACCGGCCAGCTTCGAGGCCTGAATGACTGCCTCCATCGGAATCCCGGGGTCGCTGAGGGCGATGTTCTCGCGCACCGAACGGTTGAACAAGACGTTCTCCTGCAATACGACGCCGATGCGGCGGCGCAGCCAAGCTGTATCGACCTGGGCGATGTCGACACCGTCGATCAGCACGCGACCGCGTTCCGCCACATACAGGCGCTGCACCAGTTTGGTCAGTGTGCTTTTACCGGAACCGGAACGACCTACGATGCCAACAACCTCTCCGACACCAATATCCAGTGATACACCACGCAGGATCTCCGGACCATCAGCCCGATAACGGAAACTGACTTGGTCGAACCGTACGCGGCCGTCAATGCTCGGCAGCGACAAACGCGACTGATCATAGCCCGGTTCGGTCGGCGCATTGAGGATGTCGCCCAGGCGCTGGATCGACACGCCGGTTTGCTGGAAATCCTGCCATAATTGCACAAGTCGAAGCACGGGGCCACTGACCCGTGCTGCGAGCATATTGAAGGCAATTAACTGACCGACACTGATGTCGCCCTGAATGACCGCCCGCGCGCCGACCCAAAGGATCAGAACAATGACGACCTTGTTAATCAGCCCCGCAACTTGACTGGCAATATTGTTGAGATTGGCGGCTTTAAAACTGGCTTGTACGTAACCGGCCAGTTGCTCTTCCCAACGGTTTTGCATTTGCGGCTCGATAGCCATGGACTTGAGCGTTTCCACACCATTGATCGACTCGACCAGGAATGCTTGGTTTTCCGCGCCGCGGATGAACTTCTCATTCACTCGAGCCCGCAAAATCGGGGTAACGAACACCGACAACAGAATATAAGCGGGAATCGACGCCAGTACGATGTAAGTGAGCAGCGGGCTGTAGTAATACATGACCGCGAGAAACACTAAGGTGAAAAAGAGATCAATAACCAAGGTCAGAGCGGAGCCAGTAATGAAGTTGCGCACGTTTTCCAGCTCACGTACCCGAGCGACCGAATCTCCCACGCGGCGCGCGCCGAAATAACCCATCGGCAGGCCCAGCAAGTGACGGTACAGCTTGGCGCCAAGCTCGACGTCCACCCGGTTGGTCGTGTGTGAGAACACATAGGTGCGCAATCCGCCCAGCAGCACTTCGAATACTGACACCACGATCAGCCCAAACGCCAGCACATCGAGAGTCGTCAGGCCCTTATGTACCAGTACTTTGTCAATCACGACCTGGAAGAACAGCGGGGTAATCAAGGCAAACAGTTGCAGAAAAAAAGACGCAACCAGAACTTCACCGAACAGCTTGCGATATTTGATAAGAGCGGGAATGAACCAACGGAAGCCGAAACGGGTATTTTCATCGCCGAGCAGCGCCCGACGCGTTATAAGAATCAACGACCCGTTCCAGGCCGGCTCAAAGATCTCTCGGGGCAGCGTTAATGGGCGGCTCTCCAACGGGTCTTGAACCAGCACCCGTTCTGCGTCGGCTTTGGCGATTACCACCCAGTGGCCGTCTTGGTGCTGCGCCAGTGCGGGCAATGGCGTCTTTTCCAGCTTTTTCCATTCACTGGAAACTAGACGCGCTTTGAGTCCTAGATGTCGGGCGGCACGAACAAGTTCGTTCGGTGAAACGGGTTCTTGAGAACGAGCGTATTTATGCTTAAGCTGCCCGGTTTGTGCGGCAACACCAAAAAATCGCGCCACTAAAACCAAGCAGGCCAATCCGGTATCTGGCGGATTATCAGCTGAGACCTTATGCGGCATCCCTGACCTACTCAATCTTTCTTGTCGTTTTCCGTATGCGGTCTTCTTTATCCCAAGAAGACCCCCCTGCTACTTAATCTATCATATTCGTAAAATGAATGGCACTACAGCTGGGCCGCAATAATACTGTAACGAGGCACTAAGGAACCCCATGATTAATTCGTCATTGCGGGGAGCGGAGCGCCGCGGCAATCTCTGACAGACTGATTCCACATTTATGAGAGTGCCGCGCTTCGCTTGCAATGATGGGGATGCTGAATTAATCAGAGCCTCAATAATTTATTGAAAGAAAAGAAGAATGTTGGCATAGGGCTGGTCAAGATGTTTGGTCTCGGCATCCATCCGACCCACCCCGAGGCCAACCTTCTTGGGGCATCACTTTAACTGTCGATCTACATCACAGCAGTGTCACTTTGCCAAACAGGCATCAAAGAGTCGATGCCAACCGTTCTTCCAATTTGCTCACCGACCCGCGGATGCTGGAAACGGTTGGGGCGCAGTAGCCGGGACAACGGGAGCGCCAGTTCCCTCCGGCGTAGGATCTGGTAATGTTTTTCTGCACAGATCATGAGTGCGGATGGGTCCTGTCAGCATGCGCTAAGCGAAGTGAATGCTGACTGAACCGCCCCGGGTTTACCGGAGACTCTATTTCTTGAGAGGATAGAGTCATGAAGAAGAGTACGAGATATTCCCCGGAAGTGCGGGAACGGGCGGTTCGCATGGTGTTCGAGCACCAGAGTGAACATGATTCACAGTGGGCCGCGATGGCCTCCATCGCGGCCAAGATTGGCTGTACGGCGGAGACGCTGCGAAAATGGGTGAGACAGGCCGAACGTGACCAGGGTTTACGAGAAGGCCTGACGACCTCGGAACGGGAGCGGCTCAAGGCGCTGGAGCGAGAGAACCGGGAGCTGAAGCGGGCCAACGAGATTCTGAAGACGGCCTCGGCTTTTTTCGCCCAGGCGGAGCTCGACCGCAAACTGAGGAGATGATCGCGTACATCGACGATCACAAGGATCGCTACGGGGTCGAGCCGATCTGTGCAGTGTTGCCGATCGCCCCGTCGACCTACTACGAGCACAAGGCCCGCGAGGCTGACCCGGAACAGCGGCCGCCCCGCGTACAGCGCGACCAGGTGCTGTCAGATGAGGTCCGGCGGGCCTGGGAAGATAACTTCCAGGTGTATGGCGCCCGGAAGGTCTGGCGACAGCTCAACCGGGAAGGGTTCCGGGTGGCGCGCTGCACGGTAGAACGCCTGATGCGCGCCCAGGGGCTGCGTGGCGTGGTGCGAGGGCGCCGTTGCCGCACGACGATCGGCGATGAGGCTGCGGACCGTCCGCTGGACCGGGTGAACCGGCAATTTACGGCGACCCGGCCAAACCAGCTGTGGGTCGCCGATATCACCTTCGTGGCAACTTGGTCAGGCTTCGTCTATGTGGCGTTCGTCGTGGATGTCTATGCCCGCCGGATCGTAGGCTGGCGCGTCTCGCGTTCCCTGCGGACGGATCTGGTGCTGGATGCCCTGGAGCAGGCGCTCTGGT
>JALUJS010000101.1 GCA_027056825.1 Candidatus Krumholzibacteriia bacterium
GGCTGCCGCAAGGACGGCCGCCCAGGCAGGAAAGGCCAATGATGGAGCGTAAGCCAAGCATTCTGATCGCCGACGACGAGAGCACGATGCGCGACTTCCTGGAGGCGTCCCTCAGTGGACAGTTCCAGGTCACCACCGTGCCCAGCGCCGAGGAGGCCCTGGCAAGGCTGCGGGCCGAGAAGTACGACTTCCTGCTCAGCGACATCCAGATGCCCGGCCTGGGCGGGATGGGCCTGTTGGAGAGGGTCATGGGCGATCATGGGGAAAAACCCCTGATCATCATGATGACGGCCTTCGGCAGCATCGAACAGGCCGTGGAAGCCACCCGCAAGGGGGCCTTCGATTACCTGACCAAGCCTTTCGGCCTCGATCAGCTCAACCACGTCATCGGCCAGGCTGCCTCCTTCGCCCGCCTGCGCCAGGAGAACCGCACCCTGCGGCGCAACGTGGCGGTGCGCAACGATCAGCGCGGCCTGCTGGGCAACAACGTGGAGATGGTCAAACTGCGCGAGAAGATCGCCATGATCGCCGGTTCGCGCGGCACGGTCCTCTTGCAGGGCGAGAGCGGAACGGGCAAGGAAGTGGTGGCCCGCGCCATCCACGAATCGGGCCCGCGCGCCCAGGGTCCGTTCATCCGGCTCAACTGCGCGGCCATTCCCGAGACCCTGCTGGAGGCCGAGCTGTTCGGCCACGAGCGCGGCGCCTTTACGGGCGCGGTCCAGGCCCGCAAGGGCAAGTTCGAACTGGCCGACGGCGGCACCCTGTTGCTGGACGAGATCAGCGAGATGCCCTACGCCATGCAGGCCAAGCTGCTGCGGGTGCTCCAGGAGCGCGAGTTCACGCGGCTGGGCTCGAAGGACGCCACCTCGGCCGACGTGCGCATCATCGCCACAACCAACCGCAATCTCAAGCAGGAGATCCGGGCCCGCAACTTCCGCGAGGACCTCTACTTCAGGCTGAACGTGATCCCCATCCACATCGTGCCGCTGCGCAGGCGCAAGGACGACATCCCGCTGCTGGCCAACCATTTCTGTCAGGTCTTCTGCGCCGAGAACGGCAAGCCGGTCATGACCATCACCGAGAAGGCCATGAAGACCATGCTGGCCATGGATTGGCCGGGCAATGTCCGCCAGCTCCAGAACGTCATCGAGCGGGCGGTCATCCTGACCGGCGGGGACGTGCTGGACGAGCATGCCCTGGGGCTGGCCGACGAGATCGACGACACCACCGAGCCGACGGTCCTCGGGGGGGATATGACCCTCAAGGACATGGAACAGAAACTGATCCTGGGCAAGCTCAAGCGGACCCACGGCAACCGGACCCGCGCCGCCCAGGAACTGGGCATCAGCGTGCGCACCCTGCGCAACAAGCTGAATCTCTACACCAGTATGGGTGTGGAGATTCCGGAGTAGGCCATGATCCGGAACGATCTTTTCAGCCAGGCCCATCTGTCGGCCCTCAAGAAAGCGGTGGACGTCTATGCCCGGCGGCACACCGTCACCGCGCGGAACATCGCCAACGTCCAGACTCCCGGGTACCGGGCGGAGAAGGTCAAGTTCGAGGAGCTGCTTGACCGTAACAGCATGTCCATCACCGGGACGACCACCGACCCGCGCCACATCCCCATCGGGGTGCGCGATCCCATGGACGTCACCGAAGAGGTCGTGGAGGCCAACGAGGGCTTCGACAACGGAATCAACGACGTGGACATCGACAACGAGATGACGAACCTGGCGACCACGGACTTGAGCTACCGCATGGCCACACGCCTGTTGAGCATGCGTTACAACATGCTCAGCAGCGCCATCAAGGGCCGCATCGTCTAGTGAAGGAGGAAGGCCATGAGTGACGGGATGTTTTCAGCCATCAGGATCAGCGCCTCGGGCCTGCGCGGCCAGCGCACCAAGATGGACGTCGTGGCCCGCAACCTGGCCAACGCCGAGACCACGCGCACGGCGGACGGAACCCCGTATCGCCGGCAGCGCGCCATCTTCAAACAGGTGCTGGGGGAGCGGGTCCGTCGTCACCAGGCGAACCTGGGCCGCAACCCGGCGGAATTCATGGTTCGGACCGACCCGCGGCACCTGGCTCCGCCTCGTTTCATGCCCGGGGCCGAGGGTGGCGAGGAAGGGCTAGTCAGCAGCGTCGACGTGGCGCCGGATGCCTCGGAGTTCCGGGTCGTCTACGATCCGGGCCACCCGGACGCCGACGCCGAGGGCTACGTCCTGATGCCCAACGTCAACCCCATCACCGAGATGGTGGACATGATCACCGCCAGCCGCGCCTACGAGGCAAACGTGAGCGCGGTGCAGGCCGCCAAGGACATGTTCAACGACGCCCTGAAGATCTGATGAAACCCCAGGCCAGCGGCGCGGGAGTGGATGAATGAGTATCGGCAGTGTGAAATCCCTTGGCAGTCTGGACCCCCGTGCCATCTACGGGACCGGTGTCCAGGAACAGACCAAACCGGGCTTCGCCGACAAGCTGCAGCAGGCCATCGACCAGATTGACGGCCTGCAGAAGCGCAGGGACGCCATGGTCGAGGATATGGTGGCCGGCGGACCCACCGAGGTGCACGACGTCATGATTGCGGCACGGGAATCGCAATTGGCGTTCGAATTGATGCTGGAGACGCGGAACAAGCTCCTGGAAGCCTACCAGGAAGTCATGCGCATGCAGGTCTGAGCGACCGGCTTCATCGTAACCAGAGGTAAGGCGTGAACGGATTCAAGCAGACACTGGAGGACCTGGGCTCCCGGATGGGGCGCCTGTCCTTCAGCCAGAAGGTGATCCTCGGGGCGGTCGGCGCGGCCAGCGCCATCTGCCTGGTGGTATTCACTCTCTGGCTCCAGAAGGACGACATGGCGGTCCTGTTCACCAACCTGACGCCGGAGGACGCGGCGGTCGCGCTGCAGGAGTTGGCCAAGCAGGACGTGCCGACGGACCTGAAGAACGGCGGCACCACCATCATGGTGCCCAGCGGCATGAAGGACCGCCTGCGCCTGGATCTCGCGTCCAAGGGGGTGCCCTCTTCGGGGACCGTCGGGTTCGAGATCTTCGACGGCAACCAGTACGGCATGACCGAGTTCCTGCAGAACGTGAACTTCAAACGCGCCCTCGAGGGGGAACTGACCCGGACCGTGGAATCACTGGACGGGATCCAGACCGCCCGGGTCCACCTGGTCCTGCCCAAGCCCTCGATCTTCAAGAAGAACGCGGCCGAACCCACCGCGAGCGTGATGCTGAAACTCAGGGGCCGCGGAGTCCTCGGCGCGCAGCAGATCACCGGCATCCAGAACCTGGTGGCCAGTGCGGTGGAGGATCTGAAAGCCGACAACGTGACCGTGCTCGACCAGGCCGGCCAGGTCCTGTCCAGCGCGGCCCGGGACGACGACATCGGTCGCAGCGAAACCCAGCTGGCCCTGCGCAAGGAGGTGGAGGACCACCTCGCGGACAAGGCCTCCAGCATGCTGGACAAGGTTCTGGGGCCAGGCAAGTCCATCGTGAAGGTCAACGCAACCTTGAACTTCGAAAAGATCGAGCGCCAGAGGGAGATCTACGATCCGGCCGCCACCGTGGTGCGCAGCGAGGTCCGGAACGAGAGCAATGTCGCCTCCACCGGGGAGACCACGGAAACCAGCACCACGAACTACGAGATCAACAAGACGGTGGAGCATGTGGTGTCCAGGACCGGCGGCATCGAAAGCCTTTCGGTGGCCGTCTTCGTGGATGGCCATTACGAAGCGGATCCGGAGGGAGGGGACCCCGTCTACACCCCCCTGAGCGACGAGGAATTGGCCCAGCTCCAGCGCGTGGTCGAGCGGGCCGTGGGCGTCAATCGTACCCGCGGCGACCAGGTCGAGGTTGTCAACATGCGCTTCCAGGCCCCGCAGGCCCTGCCGGAAACCGGGCCTTCCCCCCTGGACATGGTGGGCTTGGTGACCCGGTACGGGGGCAAGATCGTTCTGCTGGTCATGCTGGCGGTCATGGCTCTGGTCCTGCGCCGGAACATCGCCGCCCTGCTGGCCGGACAGCCCGTGGCGGCCACGGCTTCCGGGCGCGGAGGGACTCGGGCCGCCACCACGCAGGAGGAGGAAGAGCACTTCGAGGGCATTCCGGAATTGAACGACCAGATGGTTTCGGACATCCAGGACTTCGCCGCGGAAAACCCCGACCGGGTGGCCGAAGTCATCCAGTCCTGGATCCACGGCATCGACCCGGGCGAGGTGGCCCGGCAGGCGGCGGGAGATTGAGATGAACCCTGAATTCCTGCGCAAGGCCGCCGTTTTCCTCATGGCCCTGGGACCCGATGTGGCCGGCAAGGTCATGGCCAAGCTGCCCCAGAACATCGTGGAGGAGCTGACCCACGAGATCGCGGGTATCGGCCATGTGACCTACCGTGAGAAGAAGGCTGTCCTGGCGGATTTCATCTCCCTCAGCAGCAAGATCAGCGGCATCGCCTTCGGGGGCGAGGAAACCGCCAAGCAGATCCTCGAAGCCGGCTTCGGCACCCACGCGGCGACGTCCCTGCTCAGCCGGGTGACCAGCTACAGCGAGATCAAGAGCTTCGAGCACCTGAAGAACGTGGACTCCCTGACCATCGCCAACTACCTCAAGAACGAGCATCCCCAGACCATCGCCGTGGTGCTGGCCCACATGGACCCGCGCAACAGCGGTCCCATCCTGGCCCTGCTGCCGGCGGAGCTTCAGGGTGACGTGGCCCACCGCATGGCCGTCCTCGAGGCCCCGAATCCGGAAACGCTGGAAGCGGTGGAAAAGGTGCTGGCCGGCCAGCTCCAGGGCGAAATCAGTGCCCGCGACACCAAGTACGGCGGCAAGAAGCAGGTGGCCGAGATCCTCAACGAGATCGAGCGGGAGGTGTGGCAGGAAATCCTGGACGAGATGCGCGAGATCGACGACGAGGTGGCCAACGAGGTCAACAACCTGATGTTCATCTTCGAGGATATCGTGACGCTCAGCGACGCGGCCATCCAGGAGATCCTCAAGGAGATCGACGGCAAGGAGCTGACCCTGGCCCTCAAGGGCGCCACCGACGAAATCAAGAACCGCATTTTCGGAAATATGTCCAAACGCGCCGCCGAGGGCATCGCCGAGGACATGGAATACATGGGCCCGGTGCGGCTGTCGGAGGTCGAGGAAGCCCAGCAACGGATCGTGGAAGTCATCCGCAGCCTCGAAGAGGCCGGCACCATCACCATCGGAAAGGGCGGCAAGGATGCAGAAATGGTCTCCTGAGCCCTTTGACCCGAGCAGGGAAACCGTGGTGGCGGGGATGTCGCCCGCCGCCGTGGATTTTACGGCCCTGGCCGGGGAGCCCGAAACCCCGTC
>JALUJS010000102.1 GCA_027056825.1 Candidatus Krumholzibacteriia bacterium
TCCGGGAAGCTGGACCGTGAAGTTCCCGTCCCAGATCAGGGGATCCGGCGTGGGCTGGGCCACGGGGAGTCCGCAGGCGTCCAGGATCCGCTCCAGGTCGACCCGGGGAAAAGCGGTGCCGGATGGGTCCAGGACCGCCAGGACGCCCAGGGCCAGGGCGTAGGCCTCGCATCGCTGCCGGTAGGGGTCTGTTTCCCGCAACTCGTCGGCATGGGTGGCCGGCGGAGGAAGCTCCGCCACCAGGGCGGGGCAGTGGGTGTGGCGCAGCAGGTAGTCCGCGCCCGGCCCTGTTCGGCAGGAGTCGGCCGCGACGCGCGCGGCGGTGAGCGCCTCGGCGGCGGCCCGGGCCCAGGCTGCCCCGGTGCGGCTGCCGGGATAATGGCGGACCTGCACGCTGTCCCGGGCGGCGGCGCGTCCGATGGCCAGGAAGAGGTCGGCGTGTTCCCGGCGGGCCTGCAGGACCTTGTCCGGATCCGCCGGGGTGCGTCCTGCGGCGCGGGTGACCAGGGCCCGTACGCCGGCTCCCTGGAGGATCTCGGCCGTCAACCGGGCCACTTCCAGGTTGAGATCCGCACCGCGGGTGCCCAGCGGGCCGGTGCCGTCGTCCTCAATACCACCCCCGCGGGGATCCAGCAGGACGGTGCGGCCCCAGGCGCCCGGGGCGATCGCCTGCGCGGCCAGGACGCGCTCGCCGGAGGAGTTGACCGGCAGGATCGCCGGATCTTCGGGCAGGACGATGGGGCGGACACCGGGAATTTCCATGGATCCGCCCGAGCGGGGGATGGCCACGAACGGCCAGGGCAGCGGCGGGGCAGCGGTGCGGGTCGCCAGGTCGAGGTAACGGGGCTTGGTCATCCTCTGCGGTGCTGCGATGGGCAGACCCTCCAGGCGCGCGATCCGCCACGGTTCCTGCAGCGTGTCGCAATCAGTCGGTTGCACGGGCAGGATCTCGCCCGTGGGCGCGCGCCAGCGCCAACCGGTTCCCGGATCCGGCAGCGCGTTCGCCATTTGCACGTTCACCAGCAGCTGCCGCCCGCCTTCCGGGGCCTCGCCCAGGGGAATGACGCGGCCGCCGGGCGCCAGTAGCTCCCCCCCCGCCGCCGTATGACCGGGATGAGACCAGGTCACCAGCAGGGCCGGATCCGGGCCCGATTCGCAAACGAGGTGGATCGTCGGGGGGACCGGACGCCGCGGCAGGATCCAGGTGCGGTCCACGGGGGTGGCGTGACCCGCCAGGTTGCGGCCCTGGATCTCCACCAGTCCGTAGGCTCCCCGGAAGGGGGGGCTCCAGATGACCGTACGCCCGTCGGACGCGATCTGGATCGGTTGCGGCTCGCCGTTGAAGCGCAGGGTGAAGGACAGGGGGTCGGGCCCGGGCACGGCTGCGGAGGCGGTATCGCCGGGGGCCAGGCGCCGGTCGGGAGTGAAGACCCAGCTCATGGCCATTTCGGCGGCGTCGGCCGGCCAGGCCACGGTATCGCCGCAGGTCTTGGCCCAACCGGGGGCGCCCTGGCGGAAATAGTCCACCAGGCCCAGGAAGTAGGCCTCGGCCTCCAGGCGCTGGCTGGCGGCCAGGCTCAACCGCCCGGCCATGACGGGGTTGGAGAGCATGGCCGGTTCGCCGAGGACCGCCGGCACCGTGGCGTTGCGCAGGACGTGGAAATTCCCCGGCAGGATCCGGGCCGGGGTGATCTGGAGGTTCAAGGCCAGGTGCCGGTGTATGGCCCGCGCCAGTTGCCGGGATGGCCCCGGATCGCCCAGCGGATAGTAGGTTTGGGTCTCGTTGACGATCGGGTCATAGGCCGGATTGCTGTTATGGTGAAGTGAAAGAAAAACATCGGGTTGCAGGGAATCCATCAAGGAAACCCTGAATGCGAGATCCGCGGCCAGGGTCGAATCCGTGCCCGCCAGGAAGTCCTGGTCGGCGGTACGGGTCATCACGACCCTGGCTCCGGCCCATTCCAGCAGTCCGCGCAGGTAGAGGGCCACGCCCAGGTTCACGTCCGCCTCGTCCAGACCGTTGGGCCCTACCGCACCGCGGAAGAATCCTCCGTGTCCGGGGTCCAGCATGATCAGTCGTCCGCGCAGGCACCTGGCGTCCACGTCCTTGACGTCCTCGATCATTTCCCGGTAGCCGGGAATGTCGGCGCCGGTCCGGGGCGCCGGGTGGGTGCCGCAGCCGCAGAACACCGCCAGGACGAGGGCGGCCGGCAAAAGGCGGGTCAGCGATGGCGGGATCTTCATGGCGTCATCCTGGGGAAGGAGGCTCGCCCGCGTACAGCGCGGAAAGCCGCTCGGTGATGGCCCGCCAGCTGAACCGGTCCTCGATGAGCAGGCGGGCGGCGCGGGCCTGCGCATGCAGGCGGTCGGGATCGGCGGCCAGGTCCAGGACCGCTTCGGCGAAGGATGCGTCGCAGGGGGCGACCTTCAGCAGGCGCGCATCGTCGGTAATGCCTTCGGCACCCACCGGGGAGGTGACCACCGGCAGGCCCCGGGCCATGGCCTCGAGGATCTTGATCTTGATGCCGCCGCCCTCGGTCAGGGGGGCCACGAAGAGGGTGGCGGTGCGGAACAGGGGCCCGAGGTCATCCACGAAGCCGAGGGCCTGGACCCCTTCCGGAACGCCGCCTTCGCGGCCGGCCACGAATGCGTCCGAGCCGCGGCCGGCGATGACCAGCCGGGCTGCGGGCAGGGCGGCGCGGACACGGGGCCACACCCGGTCCAGCAGGAAGGCGACCGCGCTGCGGTTGGGCCGGTGCTGGAACGAGCCCACGAAGAGCAGCAACGGCCCGGTGGCGGGGGCCCGGTCCGGCGTGATGGCCTCGGTGTCCATGCCCAGGGGCATGGTCACGAGGTTCCGGCCGCCCATGGCCGCGTAAAGGGCGTGGTCCTCGGGAGTGACGCACAGGGTGTGGTCGGCCCAACTGGTGGCGTCCACCTGGTAGCGGCGCCAGGCGCGTGCCTCCCAGCGGTGCAGGGCGCCGGTGGCCGGGTTGGGCGCCAGGGCGGCGTGGCGTTCCCGGGGCACCGAGCCCAGTTCGTGGCTGTTGAGGATCAGCCGCGGCGCCGGGTCGCTTCCCCGCATTCGCCGCAGGTCGCGGCAGTACAGGCCCATCTGGAGGTACTCGATCTGGATCGCCGCGGGAGCGAATGCCCGCACCGCTTCCCGGATCCTCCGGGCGGTGCCGGCGGACCAGTACTTGCGGACGTAGTAGGGGTAGCCGGTGCCCAGGGCGGCGGCCAGGGCGGCGGCCCGGCGGGCGGCAAGCACGGCGCGCCCGGCCCCGCGCGCCCGGCGGTCGCCGAAGGGCAGGGGAACCACCCCGACCCCGAGTTCCTCGACTTCATGGGTCAGGTCCTGTTCGCCGGGCCGGACCAGGGACGCCACCAGCACCTCGTGCCGGCGCGCCAGCCAGCCGACCAGGTCGCGCACCGCCACCCCGCCGCCGTGGCCCACGCGGCGATGGGGCAGATACGGGGTCAGGACCATGACTTTCATGTTTTCCGGATCAGGGGATGGGGCCGCGGAGCGCGGAAGGGGCCGGACGGTTGCGGGTCAGTACGCCACATAACCGCGGGCCACGGCCAGGTCTTCCTTCTTGCGCTCCAGTTCCACTTCCCACTCCGTGGAACCTTCCTCCAGGTGGGGCTTGGTGCGCAACAGGAAGGCGGTGGCCTCCTCGTCGATCTCGTCCTCGATGCGCAGGTCGCGCAGGATGAGGTTCTCGATGAGGTGCCGGAAGTCGTTCTCGGCGATTTCCAGGTCGACGATCTCCTCGTCCAGGAGGCGGTCGCAGATTTCCCGGGCGATGACGGTGATGCGTTCCTCGGTCAGGCGCATGGGACGGCCTCCGTTACAGGGTGAAGTTCCGTTTGCGGGCGATCTCGCGCTTCATCTTGTTGCGCAGGGCGCCCACGTCCATGTCCATGGCCCGGATCTCCTCGACGTTCTGGCTGATGAGGGCCTCGACCTCGGCGTCGATCTCCTCCTCGGCCAGCATGTTCTCCATGATGGCGTCGTCCACGGCGCGCACCAGCAGGTCCTCGTTGGCCAGGATGTGGATCCGGTCGTGCTCCTGGATCAGCTTGAGGATCTTGTCGGAGAGGTATTCGATCTTGTGCTTGCTCAGTCTCAATCGCAGCCTCCAGGGGTGAATTGGACGCCTCCGCGGGCCGGGTGCGGGGCGCCGGAAACCGTCACTCATTGAAGAACTTTTCCCCGCGGTTGGCAAGAAAAAAGGGTTGGCGTATGGTAGCGCGACGCATCCGGAAGGTGGGGGAACAGAAAATCGGGAACCCCCGCGCCGGTCTTTCGTTTCCCTGCCGGATGTGCGCCTGCGCGCGGGGCCTGACGCGCGCGATCCCGTGACTTGCCGCAGGCCGGTCGCCGCCGGCCGCCAACGGAAAAGAAGGTGACCATGACCGAATACCATGCCCTGGACAAGATCCAGGCCGAGGAGGTGGCCGGACGCCTGAACGCGGTGCTGCAGGAGTGCGCCCGGGTCATCGTGGGACAGAGCGGGATGATGGAGGGTCTGCTGCTGGGAATGATGACGGGTGGGCACATCCTCCTGGAGGGTGTGCCGGGCCTGGCCAAGACCCTGGCTGTCAGCACCCTGGCCCATTGCGTGGACGCCGACTTCCGGCGCATCCAGTTCACCCCAGACCTGCTGCCAGCCGACATCACCGGCACGACCATCTACAACCGTGACACCGGCGAATTCACCGTCAAGCGCGGTCCGGTCTTCAGCAACATCATCCTGGCCGACGAGATCAACCGCGCCCCGGCCAAGGTCCAGAGCGCTCTGCTGGAGGCCATGCAGGAACGCCAGGTGACCATCGGCGGGGAGACCTTTCCCATGGCCGATCCCTTCCTGGTGCTGGCCACCCAGAATCCCATCGAGCAGGAGGGGACCTACCCGCTGCCCGAGGCCCAGGTGGACCGCTTCCTCCTGAAGCTGCGCATCGGGTACCCGGACCGCGACGAGGAGCGCATCATCCTGGACCGCATGGCCGGCCGCGAGGTGCCGGCAGTCTCCGCGGTCATCGATCCGGACGGGATCCGCGCGGCCCGGGCGGCCGTCAACGCCGTGTTCGTGGACGAGAAGATCAAGACCTACATCCTGGACCTGGTGTTCGCCTCCCGCGACCCGGAGGCCGCGGGTCTGGACCTCGGCCCGCTGATCGCGTGGGGCGCCTCGCCGCGGGCGACCCTGGCCCTGACGCAGCTCGCGCGGGCCCACGCCCTGCTGCGCGGGCGCGCCTTCGTCACGCCCGAGGATGTCAAGGCCGTGGCGCCGGACACCCTGCGCCACCGCGTCGCTGTCCATCTCCTGGGCCT
>JALUJS010000103.1:0-2550 GCA_027056825.1 Candidatus Krumholzibacteriia bacterium
CCATGCGGGGTATGCGGGAACCCTGGAGACCCTGCGCGCCTGGGGGCTGCGGCGGCGGCACGAGGGCGTGGAAACGCCCCTGGCGGAGATCAAGCCGGCCTACGAGTACGGCGACCTGGAGGAGGCGAAGGCGCACCTGCGCCGGATCGGCGAGGCCATCGGCCGCCAGGGAATGGGGAGCCACGAGGGCACCGTGATCATCGGCATCGCCGGCTACGGGAACGTTTCCCGGGGCTGCCAGGAGATCCTCGACTGCCTGCCCGTGACCCCGGTCCCGGTGGCGGACCTGCCGGCGGCGGCCGCGGCTCCGACGGGGCAGCTGGGTCCGCTGGCCATGGTGGTCTTCCACGAGGAGGACATGGTCGAGCCCCGCTCCGCCGAGGCCCAGTTCGTCCTGCAGGACTACTACCAGCACCCGGAGAACTACCGCGGGGTCTTCGACAGGCACCTGCCGCACCTGGACATCCTGCTGAACACCATCTACTGGGAGGAGCGGTACCCGCGCCTGGTGACCCGCAAGTGGGCCCGCGGCGCCTGGTCCCGCGACGGGCAACCACGCCTGCGGGTGATCGGCGACATCAGTTGCGACATCGGCGGCGCCGTCGAGCTGACCCTCGAAGCCACCATGCCGGACGAGCCCTGCTTCACGGTGGACCCGGACCGGATGGAAGCACAGCCGGGTGTGGCCGGCAGGGGCCCGGTGATCATGTCCGTGGACAACCTGCCGTGCGAACTGCCCCGTGAATCCTCGGTGAGCTTCAGCGCCGCCCTGCGGGACATGATCCCGGACCTGGCCCAGGTCGACTTCGGCGCGGGCTTCGAGTCGCTGCTGCTGCCCGCCTACCTGAAGAAGGCCGTCATTGCCCACCAGGGGGAACTGACCCCTGCCTACCGTTACCTGCGGGAGTCCCTCGACAAGGCGGGCTGCTGAGTCCGGCAGGAGTTTGCCGGCGGAAAGGGTTTTCATGCAGAAGGTTCTGGTGCTGGGTGCGGGCAGGGTCGCCAGCCCCCTGATTCGTGATCTGCTGGATCACGGCCTCGACGTGACGGTCACGAGCCTGGATGTGGACGCGGCCGCGCAGATGATCGGCGGCCATCCCCACGGCCACCCCGTGTTCCTGGACCTGGCCGAGGACGGCCGGTTATCGCAACTGGTGGCCGCCGCCGACCTGGTGGTCAGCCTCCTGCCCTACACCTTCCACCCGCAGGTGGCGAAGCTCTGCCTCGAGCACCGCAAGCACCTGGTGACCGCCTCCTACGTCTCGGACGAGATGGCGGCCATGGACGCCGAGGCCCGTGCCAGGGACCTGCTGTTCCTCAACGAGATCGGCCTGGATCCCGGCATCGACCACATGTCGGCCATGAAGATCATCGACGGGATCAAGGCCGCGGGGGGACGGATCATCCACTTCCGCTCCTACTGCGGCGGCCTGGTGGCCCCCGAGGACAACGACAACCCCTTCGGCTACAAGTTCTCCTGGGCGCCGCGGGGCGTGCTGATGGCCAGCCTGAATCCCGCCAGCTACCGGAAGGACGGCCATATCGTGCGGGTGCCGGGTATGGACCTGTTCCGGGACATGCACCTGGTGCGCGTGCGGGGCTGGGGGGATTTCGAGGCCTACCCCAACCGCGACTCCCTGAAGTACCAGGAGATCTACGGCCTGGGTCCGGAGCTGGAGACCATCTTCCGCGGCACCCTGCGCAGCGTGGGCTGGTGCG
Organism: Candidatus Krumholzibacteriia bacterium; assembly: GCA_027056825.1. Lineage (GTDB taxonomy): Bacteria > Krumholzibacteriota > Krumholzibacteriia > LZORAL124-64-63 > LZORAL124-64-63 > JAHJTW01. The sequence continues at coordinate 1,720 of JALUJS010000103.1, forward strand.
ACACCATGCACAACTTCCGGCGGCTGGGCCTGCTGGACGAGAAGGCGCGCCCGGCCCGGGGCATGACCTGCGCCGAGTACCTCTCCGGCCTGCTGGAGGTCCCCGCCGGCGGCGACCTGAGGCGGGCCGTTGCCAAGAAGCTGGGCATCTCCACCGACAGCCTCCCCCTGTGCAACCTCGAGTGGCTGGGCCTGATCTCGGACCGGCCGGTGGGGCACGATGATGTTTCCCCGCTGGACCTGCTGGGCGACATCATGCTGGAGAAGCTGGTCTACGGCCCCCACGAGAAGGATATGGTGGTCCTGTACCATGTCTTCAAGGCCCGCTACGAGGAGGGGGACCGCTACGAGCGCACCACCTCGACCCTGGTGGCCTGCGGCGAGGCGGGAGGGGACTCGGCCATGAGCCGCACGGTCTCGCTGCCCGCGGCCATCGCCGTGCGCCTGATCCTGGACGGACGCATTCCCCAGCGCGGGGTCGTGCGGCCGGTCCATCCGGAGATCTACAACCCCGTGTTGGCCGAGCTGGCCGGCATGGGCATCGAGTGCCGAGAAGAAACCACCACCCTGGAAACCTGACCCGGAGGGAAGGCAATCATGGCAGCGAAGACGAAGAAGACCGCGAACAAGCCCACCAGGAACCGGATTTTTCGCGCCCTGGGCCTGAAGTCCCGCATGAAGGGCGCCAACTGCGGCGGCGAATGGTTCGCCGGTAGCGGGGATTACCTCGAAAGCGTCAACCCCACCACCGGCGAGGTCCTGGCCCGCATCGAGCAGGCCTCGGCCGCCGACTACGACAAGGTGATGAAGCAGGCCAAGAAGGCCTTCCTGG
>JALUJS010000103.1:2560-5325 GCA_027056825.1 Candidatus Krumholzibacteriia bacterium
CCTGGCCTGGCGCGCCATGCCCGCGCCCAAGCGCGGCGAGGTCGTCCGGCAGATCGGTCACGCCCTGCGCGAGAAGAAGGAGATGCTGGGCGCCCTGGTCAGCCTCGAGATGGGCAAGATCCTCACCGAGGGCCTGGGCGAGGTCCAGGAGATGATCGACATCTGCGATTTCGCCGTGGGCCTGAGCCGCAACCTGAGCGGTCCCACGCTGCAGAGCGAGCGCCCCAAGCACCGCATGATGGAGCAGTGGCACCCCCTGGGCGTGGTCGGCATCATCAGCGCCTTCAACTTCCCCGTCGCGGTGTGGGCCTGGAACACGGCCCTGGCCTGGGTCTGCGGCGACACCACCTTGTGGAAGCCCTCCAGCAAGACCCCCCTGTGCGCCATCGCCTGCCAGAACATCGTCAACGAGGTGTTCCGCGCCAACGGTCTGCCCGAGGGGCTCAGCTGCGTGACCATCGGCCGCGGTTCGACCATCGGCGAGCGGCTGATCAACGACCATGACATTCCGCTGGTCAGCGCCACCGGCTCGACCCGCATGGGCAAGCGCATCGGTGGCGTGGTCGGCGCGCGCCTGGGCCGCAGCATCCTGGAGCTGGGCGGCAACAACGCCATCATCATCTCCGAGAAGGCGGACCTGACCGGCGCCCTGGCCAGCGCCTTCTTCGGCGCCGTGGGCACCGCCGGCCAGCGCTGCACCTCCACCCGGCGGCTGATCATCCAGGAGAAGGTGTACGACACCTTCATCAGGAAGCTGATCGGCAACTACAAGCGCGTGAAGATCGGCGATCCCCTGGATCCGCAGACCCTCATGGGCCCGTTGATCGACGAGGGCGCGGTGGCGGACTACGAAAAGGCCATCCAGGCGGCCAGGGAGCAGGGCGGTAAGGTCCTGTACGGCGGCAAGGTGCTCAAGCCCTTCGGTGCGGCCACCTTCGTGCTACCGACGATCATCGAGATCGACAACAAGGCCGACATCGTGCAGAACGAGACCTTCGCTCCGGTGCTGTACGTGATGAAGTACAAGAAGTTCGAGCAGGCCCTGAAGATGCACAACGACGTGCCCCAGGGCCTCAGTTCGGCGGTGTACACCGACAGCGTGGGCGAGGCCGAGGCCTTCATGAGCTACCTGGGCAGCGACTGCGGCATCGCCAACGTGAACATCGGCACCAGCGGCGCCGAGATCGGCGGTGCCTTCGGCGGGGAGAAGGAGACCGGCGGCGGCCGCGAATCCGGTTCCGACGCCTGGAAGATGTACATGCGGCGCCAGACCAACACCATCAACTGGGGCGGGGAGATCCACCTGGCCCAGGGCGTGGAGTTCAAGGCCTGACCAGGAGCGCTCAGGCGGCCTTCGCTCCGCCCGCGGCCCCTCCCCACCGGCGGGGAGGGGCCGTTGCTTTCCCGTGGCGCCATGGCCCCCTATCGGTTAGCCTGAACCCATGATGGAAATGCGACACACCCTCTCCGCGGGCCGGGCCGCGGTCCGCTTCACCGGTTTCGATCAACTCATGCCCCACCGGGTGCAGGAGATCCTGCTGGTGGCCAGTATGTACGACGCCTTCACCCTGGAGGAGGGTGGGCGCCTGACCGAACTGCTGCTGGGCGAGTACCGCGAGCTGAACCTGAGCTTCCCGCCCTTCGTCACCCGCGCGTCCACGGGTGAGGAAGCCCTGCGGCTGATCAGCACGCGCCCCTTCGACATGGTCATCACCATGAGTCGTCTCGGCGACATGGACGCCACCAGCCTGGCCGCCAGCATCAAGGCCGAGCGGGACGATCTGCCGGTGTTCAGCCTGTCGTTCAACCCCCGCGAACTGCAGCACCAGCAGGAGCTGGACCAGGGCGGCAGCATCGACCGCTTCTTCCTGTGGAACGGCGACGTGCGGTTGCTGCTGGCCATTATCAAGCTGTGCGAGGACGCCAGCAACGTGGCCCACGATACGCGCTACGGCGACGTGCGCTGCATCCTGCTCATCGAGGATTCGGTGCGCTTCTACTCGTCCTACCTGCCGTTGCTCTACACCGAGATCCTGGAGCAGACCCAGTCCCTGATGGACGAGGGCCTGAACATCACGCACCGCCTGCTGCGCCTGCGGGCGCGGCCCAAGATCCTGCTGGCCAGCACCTTCGAGGAGGCCTGGGAGCTGTACGGCAAGTTCAAGGACCACATCCTGGGCGTGATTTCCGATGGGCGCTTCCCCTGGGGCGGTCAGCTGCGCGAGGACGCCGGTCCGGAATTCATCCGGCGCGTGAAGTACGTCGACCCCCACACGCCGGCGGTGCTGCAGTCGACCAACCGCGAGCTGGCGGCCACCGCCGCCGCCATCGGCGCGGGTTTCATCCACAAGCATTCGCGCAAGCTCCTGCGGGAGCTGCGCGCCTTCATGCTCGACAACTTCGGCTTCGGCGACTTCGTCTTCCGCGACCGCGAGGGCAACGAACTGGGGCGGGCGCGGGACCTGCGCACGCTGGTGGAACTGCTGGAGAAGGTGCCGGCCGAGTCCATCCACTACCACGCCTCGCACGACCACTTCTCGAACTGGTTGCGGGCGCGGACGGAATTCGCCCTGGCGGACATGCTGCGGCCGCGCAAGGTGACGGAGTTCCCCGACACCGAGGAGCTGCGCCGCTACCTCATCCGCACCATCAACACCTTCCGGAACGAGGCGCGGCAGGGCATCGTGGCCGACTTCTCGCGACGGACCTTCGACACCAGCAGCCCCTTCGTGCGCATCGGGGGCGGCTCGCTGGGGGGCAAGGGG
>JALUJS010000104.1:0-1502 GCA_027056825.1 Candidatus Krumholzibacteriia bacterium
AGTTGGAGCCGATGAAGCCCGCGCCCCCGGTGACCAGGATGCTCATGATGCTCCTTCTCCCTGTCCCGCTCCCGGGACGAAAGCCGCGACCAGCTGTCGTGTGCGTGCGGCGGAGACCGCCAGGCGGCCCCCGGCGTCGGATTCCTTGAGGGACGTACCCACGATCACGCCGTCGGCCACGGCCGCCAGCTGCGGGGCGCTGTCCGCGTCCACTCCGCTGCCCACCAGCACCGGGCAACCGGGCACTGCGGCGCGGACCTCGCGGACCAGTTCCGGGTCGGCGGCGCTGCCGGTGGCCGCCCCGGTGACGATGACGCCGTCGGCCAGGCCGCGCAGGCGCAGGTCCCGCACCTCCTCGGTGACCGGGCGTTCGGCCAGGGGCCGGGCGTGCTTGACCCGCACGTCGGCCAGAACGCCCACCTCCGTTCCCAGTTCCCGGCGCAGCCGCATGGTCTGCCAGGCCCGGCCGGAGATCAGGCCCTGGTCGGTGACCGCGGCTCCCACGTGGACGTTGATGCGGATGAAGGCGGCGCCGGTGGCAGCCGCCACGGACAGGGCGGCCACGGCGTCGTTGCGCAGGACGTTCACGCCCACGGGCAGGCCGCCGGCGGCCTCGGCGACGGCCAGGACGGCCCGGGTCATCGCCGCGATGGTGACCGGCGGCACGCGGTCGGGATAAAAGGGAGCGTCCAGGAAGTTCTCGACCATGACCCCTCCCACCCCGCCTGCGGCCAGGGCCTCGGCGTCGGTACGGGCGGCCTCCAGCACGGCGGTCCAATCCCCGTCCCAGCGCGGGGAACCCGGCAGCGGCGGCAGGTGCACCATGCCGATCACCCCGGGGTCGATCAGCTCCAGGAAACGGTCGCGTGTCCACATGGGCTTGAGTTTCCTCCCAGCTTGTGGGTACATTGGGGGGCGCTCCGGGAACTCCGCGCCCGGACCCGGCTACCAGGATAATGGACAACACCGACGACCGAAAGACAGGAATGCCCCATGATGCAGATCGTCCACGGAAGAACAGGCTGGATCGAGGTCATTTGCGGCCCCATGTTCAGCGGCAAGAGCGAGGAGCTCATCAAGCGCATTCGGCGTGCGCAGATCGCCCGCCGGCGCGTGCAGATCTTCAAGCACGGCATCGACGCCCGCTACGACGCCACGGACATCGTGTCCCACAGCCAGCAGAAAATGCCGGGCGTGGCCATCGAACACGTGGAGGACATCCTGGATCTGGTTGACGACCGCACCGAACTGGTGGCCATCGACGAAGGGCAGTTCTTCGACAACAGCCTGGTGGACGTGGCCAACAGGCTGGCCAACCTCGGCAAGCGCGTCATCGTGGCGGGGCTGGACCTCGACTACCGCGGCCGGCCATTCGGCCCCATGCCCCGGTTGATGTGTGCGGCCGAATACATCACCAAGCAACTGGCCATCTGCATGACCTGCGGGGATCCGGCCAACTTCACCCAGCGCCTGACCCAGTCCACCGACCAGATCGTCGTGGG
>JALUJS010000104.1:1512-3280 GCA_027056825.1 Candidatus Krumholzibacteriia bacterium
GCCTGACGCTCGAGTTCGGCGACTTTTTCGGGCGAGAAACCCAGGAAGGCGGCCGCCGGACTGGGTTCCCGCGCCCCGGCGGCGGCCTTTTCTTCCTCGCTCCCGGCCCCGCTGCACCAGGCGATCTCCTCGCCCAGCGCCACCATGGCGGCCAGCCTGCTGTTGTGCGCCCGGGGATCGTCGAAGCGGTGATGCCAGCGGACCGCCTCCTCCAGGTCGCGACTCAAGTTCCACTCGCGGATCAGCAGGGCCCCCAATTCGCCGTGGTCGAAGCCCAGCAGGCGCCGCTCGATGACGTGGTAGGGCTGCCCCGTGCTGGTGCTCTCCAGCAGGATTTCCTGGAACAGCTCCGGATGACTGCGGGCCAGGACCAGTTGTCCGATGTTCTGCATCAGCCCGCCGATGAAGACCGCCTCAGGATCGGGCATGCCGGCGGCCTGGGCCACCAACTGGCCGGACATGGCCGACAGCACGGACTGCTGCCAGATCTTGCGATACAGCACCCCCGCGCCCGGCGACAGGAACACCGAGCGGGCGGCCGTCACCAGGGTCCAGTTGCGGATGGCCACGAAGCCCAGGCGCACGATGGACTCGCTGACGGTCTTGATCTCGCGCACCGCCCCGTAGAAAGGACTGTTGGCGATGCGCAGCACCTTGGCGGTCAACGCCTGGTCCATGGCCAGGGCCTTTTCCAGGCGGGTGGCCGTGGTGCGGGGATCCTCGATGACGGCCATGATGTGGCAGGCGGCCTTGGGCAGGGCCGGCAATTCCCCGCTGTGATGGAGGATGGCTTCGGGGGTCAGGGCCTCCCTCTCCCCGGACTGCTTGGGCTGTCCCGGAGAGCCCTCTGCCGCCGCAGGCGTCGTGGCGAAAGGATCGACATCCTCCGGGGCAGGCACGGACCGCGGGTCGGACCTCGGCACCCTGAAGGGATGACCAGGGCCCGGTTCCCGTCGTGCGGGTTCCGGTTCCGGTGCGGGCCCGGCCACGGGCCGTTTCCGCCCGGACAGGGGCTCGGCGGCCGGTGACGGCGCGGCCGGTGGGGCTTCCTTTTCCGCAGCCTCCGCTTCCGGCTTTCCATCGCGGCGGGCCATCTCCGTCTTGAGGATGGCTTCCACCCGGCCCTGACGCTGATGGATGCCCTTCTCCGCCAGGATCATGCGGGCCAGGGCGTAATGCGCCAGGATCTCTGCGGTCTGCAGCGCTTCCTGCGGGGCATCCCCGCCGTCCAGGTACAGGAACGTGTTCCAGTGGCCCTGGCTTGGCAGCGGCAGGATGATGATGCGCCGGTCGCGCGCCCCGCGTCCCAGCATGAGGGTCAGATCCAGGGGAAAGTTCTTGGCTGGTACCGGCCCGGCGTACACGGCGTTCTCCTGGGCCGTGGCCACGAAGACGTCGTCCTTGTGCAGGGGGATGGGCGCCCGCCCGTCCGATCGCTTGCGTCGCGCCTCCGCAGGCAGGGTGATGTTCACCTCCAGGTAGACCTGCAGGCCGCTGGTCCATCGCTTCAACAGCAGCAGGCGCAACCCGGTCTGCCGGGCCAAGCGCCCGAAAAACTCGGGGAATTCACGCGGTTGGTGAAGGCTGTTGAGGGTCCTGATGCCCTTGCTGAGCAGACGGTAGTCCAGACTCGCCACACCCTTGGCGTCGTCGGCCGCGGGCCCTTCCCCGGTGGCGGCCGGAACCACCGGCGGCGGCGCGGCCCCGGAATCGTTGTCCAGGCCCGCGGTCTCGCGCTGGCTGAGGTCCTCCACCCGCGCCTTGAGGC
>JALUJS010000104.1:3290-5315 GCA_027056825.1 Candidatus Krumholzibacteriia bacterium
CCGCTCCGCCGTGTGCCCGTCCCACAGCCCCGGCACGCGGCCCTTCTTCCAGCGGCCCTCGGCGATGCGCTGGGGCTGGTCCGGCAGGCTGTCCAGGGTGGCCAGGATGTCCTGGAGATCGGGAGCTTGCGTCGTCAAGACGGCATCGCCTTTCGGGTGAGACTGTTTTCCTGCCGGACCCGCGGGCGGGCATTCTGTCTTTACCTGTCGGCATTTTGCACGACATCCTGAAGGATTTTCAGGCCCGACCCGGGTTAGCGGCCCCTATTGCGGAATCCATGCTCCGTTGGTTACCTTGGCCCCGGACAAGCAACCTCCGGACCAGAAATCGAAAGTGCCGCCATGCGCATCACCAAACGCTTCACCTTCGACGCCGCCCACTGGCTGCCCCGGGTTCCCGAAACCCACAAATGCCGCCGTCTGCACGGACACACCTACATCATCGAATTGGGACTGGAAGGGGATGTGGACGGGGAAATGGGCTGGGTCGAGGACTACGGCGTGGTTTCGGCGGCCTGCAAACCCCTGATCGAGGCCCTGGACCACCGGTGCCTGAACGAGATCCCCGGCCTGGAGAATCCCACGGCCGAGAACCTCGCCATCTGGCTCCATGATCGCCTCAAGGCCGACCTGCCGACGCTGCGTGACGTGACCGTCCGCGAAACCCCGTCGACGTCGGCGGTCTACCGCCCGGATCCTTCCTGACCCGGTTCGGCGACGGCCTGCTGCGCTGTCGGCGCGGCATACCGGTCAACCGGTTCGAGATCGGTGTCCGGCACCCATCCGGTCCAGTCACCGCCCAGGCTGATGCGTCGCCAACCGCCCGCGCCCTCCCGCAGGTTCACCGTCAACCCGTCATGCACCTCGAACAGCACCGGGAAGCTCTCGGCGGGGCCCGAACGCACCTCGGCCGTGTCGGCAACGATGACACCGAGGCTCCGGCCCCGGTCCAGGTACCAGCGCCATCCGGTGGCGGCGGCCGCCAACAGGGTCACAGCCACGAGGCCCACCAGCGCCCGACGCCGGGCGGCGGTCCAGTCGTCGAGGTAGAGCAGCCAGCCCGCCCCCACGCACGACAACCAGACCAGCGCCAGCAACAGCCGCCCCCATTCCTCCAGATCCATCAGGTCGACGAGATCCGCCAGTTGCTTGATGAACAGCGGCAGGCCCTGGTCGCCGAGTTCGATGTCCCGGATGGACGAGCGGACGAAGGCCAGGTTGCGGCGGATGTCCCGGTCGCCCGGATCCAGGCGCCTGGCCCGCAGGTAGCTGGCCACGGCCAGGCCCAGTCGCCCGCGCCGCGCCTGGGCGTTGCCCAGGTTGTAATGGAGCACCGGATCGTCGATACCCAGCGTGCGCGCGGCCTGGTACTTCCTTGCGGCCTGGTCGAAATCGCCGGCGGTGTAGGCCTGGTTGCCCTCGGCCACGAGTTGTTCGGCCGAGGAGGTCACTGCGGAAGCCGCGCCCTCTCCGCCTCCCCAACACGCCAGCGCAACCAGGAGCATGGTCAGAACCCGCGCGGCGCGGCCACCGGCTCCCCGTTTGTGGGCCCGGAACAACTCCTCGAGATGCCGGCGGGCTTCCGGCGCCATTTCCGCCACGGGCCGGGCTTCGGTTCCACCGAAGCGGACGTCGTCGCAATGGGTCAGGATTGCTGCCAGGGCCTCGCCGGCCTCGGGATGGCCCAGCTGTCCGGCGAGGTCACGCACCAGGGCCGGATCACCCTGGCCGGCCGGGACACCCGCCAGATCCTCCGCGAAGCCCCGCACCGCCCGGGACACCAGGGTGCAGGCCTCCTGCAGGTCGGCCTCGGCGCGGGCTTCGTCCAGCAGACGACCGGCGTCGCGCAAGGCTCCCCGGCGGCGACGGCCGGTCACGTCCCGGCCCGCGGCGGCCCGGCGGTCCAGGAACACCTTCCAGGACACCAGCAGGAGCACCGGCAACGTCAGCAGCACCCACCAGGCAGCCGATCCCGAGAAACCCTGGCCGACCCGGCGCAAACGGCGCGGCGCCGGATGGATGAAG
>JALUJS010000105.1 GCA_027056825.1 Candidatus Krumholzibacteriia bacterium
GCTTGATGATCGATGTCCCGCCGAAACGGAACCGGCCCAGCTTCGCCAAGGCCAGAGTGCTGGTCAAACAGCACCTGGATGGCCGCTGGACGGTGCGCTACAAGGGGGAGGTGATCGCCAGGCACCCGGCAACCCCGGTGATCGAACCGGTCAGATCGTGGAAAAAGAGGAGCAAAAGGCCCACCGACCGCGCAAGAAGCATGGTCCAGGTCTACATCAACTCGAAACCGGCACCGGCCCCGTGAGGGGACATTTTTGCTTTGCAGTTAAGGGGACATTTTGGCTTTGCTTAAACAGCCGTCAACGCTGACAATATTGTGTTTCAAACTTCAGGCAACTATGGAAACGAAAGTGTGGTTATTGAGCGGAACAGAATCGAAAAAGTAGAAGCTGGTTCGGATCTTGAGGATTCAGGGTTGTTGGCGGCTGGAGTTTCGCTGACGGCTATCATCATCTTCATCGAACTCGGGTGGCTCGATTTTCGGATTGCGGGAAATTGAGTTCTATAACTTCCGTTTGCACCTGCCAACCGCGCCGGTCACCCGGCTTGCAGGGCAAGCCGGCCGCCCTGGCCGCTTCGCGGCCCGCGGTTGCAGGTGAGGCCATCGTTTTTTTGAAAAGGGAAAACGGTGCCGAACAGAATGGATAAAGAAGCCCAGCACAGAATTCCCCGGCCCGGTTACCGGAACCAGGTCGTGATCGTCCTGGGATTTGCCGCCGGGCTCGCGGTCCTGGGGCTGGTTTTCTTTTCCCTGTGTGCCACGACCGAGGGCGTCATCGTCCACCCCCGGCGGGGGTCCTACCAGCAGACGGATCCCTTGTTCTTCGAAACCCGGACCCTGTCCTACGAGGAATTTTCCGCCAAATATGTGGTGCGCGGGCGTGGGTATCTCGTCCACGCGGGGGCCCTGGAAATCGGCACGAAGGTGCCGGTGACCTATTTTCGCCCCTGGCCCCGGTTGGCCTGGATGGGTTCCCGGAGCACCGGGGCCCAGGTGTACGGCCTGGTGAGTGTGGGAATTCTGGCCCTGGTCATTCTGGCCCTGTATCTGAAGCGGGCCTGGGTGGCCATGAAGGAGGAAGACCGGGAATCGGGTGAAATGGACCGGGAATGAGAAACCCCCGCCGCAGGACACCATTCCCAGGAATCCGCATGCGCCATCGACAACCCTGAAAGGAACCCCATGAAACGCGTCACCGGCATCGGCGGCATCTTTTTCAAGGCCCGGGATCCCCAGGCCCTGGCCGCGTGGTACCGGAAACACCTGGGCATCGATGTCCAGGAGTGGGGCGGGACGGTCTTTCCCCGGACCGCGGATGACGGTTCCCCGGACGGCGGCATGACCGTCTGGTCCCTGTGCGGCGACGAGAAATTCGCGCCAGGCACGGCGTCCTTCATGGTGAACTACCGGGTCGCTGACCTGGCCGGGTTGTTGGCGGCGCTCAGGGATGAAGGCTGCGAGGTTGTGGGGGACATGGAGGAGTCCGGGTTCGGCAAGTTCGGCTGGGTGCTGGATCCCGAAGGCAACAAGATCGAGTTGTGGGAACCGCCTCGGGGGCAGTAGATTCCCACGGTGGTGATCAAGCCTGAATCCCGGGTTCGCCGACATCGCCGTCATACAGAACCCCGCCACAGGCCATCGTGTTGGAGTAACATGAAAACGGCACCTATGTGCCGTTGTTGCCTGAAATCCTGAGCCGGAGGACCCTCCCTGAACCAACCTGCCACCACAGCCGCGGCCCCTGCCGACGCCCTCGAACGCCTGACCGTGCGCCGTTACCTGCTGGCCATGGCGGCCCAGGGCGTGTGGTGGTCGGGCTACCTGCTGTTCCCCTTCGTGCTGGCCAAGTCCCTGGCCGCGCCCGACTGGCTGGTCACCGTCTCGGTGGTCATGGAGACCAGTGGCATGCTCCTGGCGCTGTACTGGGGCCAGCTCATGGACAAGGGCGGCCGGCGCCGGTGGCTGCTGCGCGGCGGCCTGGGCGGCCGGCTGGTCCTGGTGCTGGCGGTGTTCGTGCATTCGGCCTACGGGTTCATCGCCCTGCTGGGGGTCGTGTATTTTTTTGCCGCCCTGTTCTATCCCGCCCAGAACGGCATCCTGCAGGCCAATATCGGGCCCGAGCGACGCGGTTCGGTGTTCGGCCGCGGCGCCCTGGTGCAGCACCTGACCGCGGCGGGAGTGAGCCTGGTGCTGGGCCGCCTGCTGGACGCCGACCCGGGGCGTTTCCGCCTCGTCTTTCCCTGCGTGGGCGCGGTGGGCTTTCTCTATCCGCTGATCCTGGCGCGCCTGCCGCGGCCGGACCATGACGCCACCCCCGATCCGCTGGGCATCTTCACGGTTCCGCGCCTGCCCCTGGGGCCGGTGGCTTGGCGGCGCTTGGCGCGGGCCCTGGTCACCCCGTTCCGCGAGGCGGCGGCGACCTTCCGCGCCGACCCGGATTTCCGCTGGTACGAGGCCAACTTCATGATCTACGGCCTGGCCTACATGATGCTGATCCCCGTGCTGCCGCTGTTTTTCACCCGCGAGCTGCACTTGAGCTACCAGGAGATCTCCTCGGCGCGGGTGCTCATCGCCTCGGTGGGCGTGGCCCTGTTCGGCCCCTTGATGGGCCGGCTCATGGACCGCTTCCACCCGGTGCGGCTGTGTACCCTCTCGTTCGCCATCGTCTCCCTGTATCCGGGCGCGCTGTACGCAGGCGCGCGGTGGATGGGAGGGCTGGATCCCGCCTGGACGGCGTACCTGGCCTTCGGGTTTTACTCCCTGGGCATGGCGGGCATCAACGTGACCTGGAACGTGGGCTCCATCAGCTTCGCGCCGCGGGGACGGGGCGGGTACTACCAGGGCATCCACGTGGCCATGGTGGGGATCCGCGGCCTGTTCGGTCCGGTGGTGGGCTTTTTGCTGCTGCGCTGGGCGGGTTACCGCGAGGTCTTCCTCACCGCCGCGGCGGTCTTCCTGCTGGCCTCGCTGAGCAGCTGGCTGCTGGGCCGGAAACTGGCCGCTCGCACCGGTGGCCTGCGGCCGGTGGCGTGAAAAGCGCGCCCCTGTGGGGGGCGCGCTTCCTGCAGGCTGCATGGCATACGGGACGGATCAGCCCGAGGCGGGTGTTCCCGCGGGCTGCCCGGCCGCGGGGACCCCGGGGCCGAAGGCCTCCCACCACGTCACCAGGCCCGTCTCGAAGCGGTCCAGGGGGAAACCCGACCGGCGCGGGGTCACCCGCACGGTGAACCCGCGCAGGCCCGCGCGACGGCAGGCGATCTCGCCCCTGAAGGCCATGACGCCGTCCCGCATCTCACCGTCCGGGAACAGGGTCACGGCCTCGCCGTCGGTGATGTTGCCGTCGATGTCCAGCAGGCCGTGATAGGCCTCGACCAGGACGTCGTCCACGGGCAGGTCGCCGAGGCGCACCTGGGCGGTGACGGACATGCTGGCCCCCATGGGCTGGGCTCCCTGGGGCGGGGCGGTCACATCCAGGACCTGGACCGACGCCCACTTGTCGCGCACCTCGCGCCGCCAGGACGCCAGCTCGCGGGCCGGGGTGTAGTCATCCCGTCCCAGGCGGACGGCGTTCTCCAGGCACGGCATGTAGAAGCGCTGGGTGTAGTCCTCGACCATGCGGTTGGTGTTGAACTCGGCCGAGACCGTGCGCATGGAGTTCTTCATCAGGCGCGTCCACTCCCGGGGCACGTCGTCGCTGCTGCGGTCGTAGAAGGCCGGTACGATCTCGTTCTCCAGCAGGTCGTACAGGGCGGTGCTTTCCACCAGGTCCTGGTAATCCTGGTCGTCGTAGTCCTCGCCCGCGCCGATGGCCCAGCCGTTGTCCTGGCCGTAGCCTTCGCACCACCAGCCGTCCAGGATCGAAAGGTTCAGCCCGCCGTTGGGCGGCACCTTCATGCCGCTGGTGCCGCTGGCCTCCAGGGGGCGCCGCGGGGTGTTCAGCCACACGTCCACGCCCTGCACCAGGTAGCGCGCCACCTCGATGTTGTAGTCCTCGAGGAACACGATGCGGTTGCGGAACTCCTCGGTCTGGGACAGGTGCACGAGCTGGCGGATCAGCTCCTTGCCGGGGTGGTCCATGGGGTGGGCCTTGCCGGCGAAGATGAGCTGCACGGGCCGCTCGGGATTGTTGAGGATGGCGCTCAGACGGGCCGGGTCGCGCATGATCAGGGAGGCCCGCTTGTAGGTGGCGAAGCGGCGCGCGAAGCCGATGGTCAGGGCCTCGGGATCGAGCACCTCGGCGGCGCGGTTCACCCACTGCCCCTTGACGCCGCGGCGGGCCAGCTGCGCCTTCAGCCGCCGCCGCACGAAGCCCACCAGGCGTTCGCGCATGCGCTCGTGGGAGCGCCACAGCTCGGCGTCCGGGATGCGTTCCACGCGGTCCCACAGGGTGCGGTTGGTGGGATCCTCGAACCAGCGGGGGCCCAGGTAGCGGTCGTACAGGCGCGAGATCTCGTTGCACAGCCAGCTTCGCGTGTGGATGCCGTTGGTCACATGGGTGATGGGGATCTCGTCTTCCGGCACCCCCGGATAGACCTGCCGCCACATGCGACGCGAGACGTGACCGTGCAGTTCGCTCACCCCGTTGCAGAATCGGCACAGGCGCAGGGCCAGGACCGTCATGCAGAAGGTCTCGTTGGCGTCGTCGGGATTCTGGCGACCCAGGCCCAGCAGCCGGTCGATGCCGATGCCCATCTCGTCCGCCTTGGCCGTCAGGTACTTCTTCACCAGGTCGGGATGGAAGTGGTCGTTGCCCGCCGGCACGGGGGTGTGGGTGGTGAACACGTTGCTGGCGCGCACGATCTCGAAGGCCGTGTCGTAGTCCAGCCCGCGCTCCTTCATCAGCAGGTTGATGCGCTCGAGGGCCAGGAAGGCCGAATGGCCCTCGTTGAGATGGCACACGGTGGGTTCGTGGCCGAGCTTGTTCAGGGCGCGCAGGCCGCCGATGCCCAGCAGGATCTCCTGCCGGATGCGCATGTCGTTGTCGCCGCCGTAGAGGCGGTCGGTCAACTCGCGGTCCTCCGGCAGGTTCTCCGGCAGGTTCGTGTCGAGCAGGAACAGGGGCACGCGGCCCACCTGGATCCGCCAGATGCGGGCGGTCACCGTGCGGCCGGGATAGTGGACCTCGATGGTCACGGGCCGGCCGTCGCCGTCGGTCTCCGGCGTCATGGGCATGTTGTAGAAGTCGTTGACCGGGTAGTCCTCCATCTGCCAGCCGTCATGGTTGAGGTACTGGCGGAAGTACCCGTGCTGGTAGGCCAGCCCGACGCCCACCAG
>JALUJS010000106.1 GCA_027056825.1 Candidatus Krumholzibacteriia bacterium
GTCCCGCCGTGGGCGCGGCCACCGAGGCTCCCCCGGCCGCGGCCGGGGCCGCGTACACCGTCTGGTAGCGCCGTCGGTCCTCGCGCATGCGCCGCAGGTGTTCGGGGTCGTCGTAGGCGCGCCGGATGTACGGCGGCAGGGGCATGACGCCCCAGCGCTCGGCCAGCCGGGCGGGATCCTCCCCGCCCCGGACCTCCACCAGACCGTCATCGTCCTTGCCCGTGATCTCCAGGTGGCAACCGGTGCCGGCCAGGGCGCGCTCCGAATCGGGGGCGCCGAGGATCTCCAGGCGGACGCCCGGCTTCAGGCGACGCGCGGGCCGCGCCATGGCCGACCAGGCCCCTTCCCCGCGGGGCGCGACCAGCAGCAGTTCCACCCGCCCGCCGGTGTCGGCGCGCCGGGTCTCCAGCCTGGCGGGCAGGACCCGGCTGTCGTTGATCACGAGCAGGTCCCCCGGTTCCAGCAGAAAAGGGAGTTCGCCGAAGCGATGTTCTCCCGCGATCCGACCCGTCCGGTCCACCAGCAGCAGGTGCGAGGCCGAGCGGCGGTCGCGCGGGGCCTGGGCGATCAGCTCCTCCGGCAGCTCGAACCGGAAAGCCGCCGCCGGGTCCCTGTCCTCGGGCGCGATCACAGCAGGCTCTCCTGGACGCCGCCGGCCGGCGGCTGGAGTCCCAGGTGCTTCCAGGCGGCGGGGGTGACTTCCCGCCCGCGCGGGGTGCGCTTGAGCAGGCCGACCTGGATCAGGAAGGGTTCGACCACGTCCTCCAGGGTATCCTGTTCCTCACCGAGGGAGACGGCCAGGTTCTGGATGCCCACCGGCCCGCCGGCGAAGTGGTCGATGATCAGCTTCAGGTAGCGCCGGTCCAGGGGTTCGAGGCCCAGGCGATCCACGCCCAGCCGCGTCAAACCCGCGTCGGCGACGGCGCGGGTGACCGTCCCGCTGCCGTCCACCTGGGCGAAATCCCGCACGCGGCGCAGCAGGCGGTTGGCCGCCCGCGGCGTGCCGCGGCTGCGGCGGGCGATTTCCAGGGCGCCTGCGGGGTCCACGGCGATACCCAGGATGCCCGCGCTGCGGGTGACGATGACCGCCAGGTCCTCCGGCGGATAGAAATCCAGGTGGCACACGATGCCGAAGCGGCTGCGCAGGGCCGAGGTGATCAGGCCGGCGCGGGTGGTCGCCCCGATGAGGGTGAAGGGCTCGAGTTGCAGGTTGAAGTGGCGCGCGTTGGGGCCCTTGTCGATGATCAGCTCGATCCGCCAGTCCTCCATGGCGGGATAGAGATGTTCCTCCAGGACCCGGTTGAGGCGGTGGATCTCGTCCACGAAGATGGCGCGGCGGTCGGCCTGCTCGCTGAGCAGGGCGATGAGTTCGGCCGGGCTGCTGAAGGCCGGGCCGCTGGTCAGGCGGATCTCCAGCCCCATCTCCGCGGCCAGGATCTGGGCCAGGGTGGTCTTGCCCAGGCCCGGCGGCCCGTGCAGCAGCACGTGATCCAGCACCTCGCCCCGCTGGCAGGCGGCGGTGATGAAGACCTTCAGGTTCTCCTTGAGTTCCCGCTGGCCGACGAACTCGTCCAGGGAACGCGGGCGCAGCGAGGGCTCGCAGCCCAGGTCGTCCTCGGTGGCGCCGGGGTCGGTCAACCGGTGTTCGCGGTCCATGCCTTCTCCGTTGGCCAGGATCCCGAATCCCTTGCGGGATCGCGTAGCGCTTCAATCATCCGGGTCAGATATGCCGCAGCGCGGCCTTCACCCAGCGTTCCAGGTCGTCCTGCAGGGCCGGATCCTCGTCCCGGGCCCGGCGCAGGGCCGTTTCGGCGGCCGCCGGGGGCAGTCCCATGGCGCCCAGCACCTCCAGGGCTTCGTGCAGGGGGCCCCGCGCCGCCTCCGGGGCGTGCCCGCCCTCGCCCGCGGCGATGGCCGGCACGCGGCTGCCCAGTTCCACCACCAGGCGCGCGGCGCTCTTCTTGCCGATGCCCGGCAGGGCGGCCAGGGCCTTCTCGTCGCCCGCGGCCAGGTGCGCGGCGATGTCCGCCGCCGCGGCGCGCGAAAGCATCCCCATGGCCACCTTGGGCCCGATCCCGGACACCGAGATCAAAAGCCGGAACATGTCCCGCTCGGCAGGATCGGGAAAACCGTACAACGACCAGCCGTCCTCGCGCACGGCCAGGTGGGTCCACAGGCGCACCTGTTCGCCCACCGGCGGCAGGGCTTCGGCGGCCAGGGCCGAGACCTGGACCTGCAGGCCCAAGCCTCCCACCATGACCACGGCCTCGGGTCCGGGACTGACGAGAATGCCTTCACAGATAGCGATCATGACACGTTTCCGTTCCGCGGTGCGGGATCAGGGCACGGCCCTGCGTCGGCGCCCCATGTACGCGAGGGCGGCCGCCAGGGCGTCACTTTGATCCAGGGGAGGCTCTTCCCGCAAGCCCAAAAGGCGCATGACCATGAAACGCACCTGCTGCTTGGCGGCGCCGCCGTTGCCGGTCAGGGCCTGCTTGATCTCGCGGGGAGCGTACTCGTACACCGGCAGCCCCGCCTCCGCCCCGGCCAGCAGCAGCACCCCGCGGGCGTGGCCCAGGATCAGCGAGCTGCGGGCATTGCGGGCGTTGAAGAGGTTCTCCACGACCATGACATCAGGCTCGTGCTCGGCGATCACCGCGGTCAGCCCCGCATGCATGGCCTTCAGCCGCTCCGGCAGGTCCAACCCGCCGCCGGGCCGGATCACCCCGCCGCCCAACATGCGCGCGACCGGCCCGGTGCCGATGACACCATAGCCGGTCGCGTGGGAACCGGGATCGACGCCCAGGATGATCATGGCCGGCCGGCCGGACGCGAGGCTGCCGCGCCCACGGCGCTCAACCCAGCTGCTCCTCGATCTCCGCCATCAGGTCGTCGTCGATCTCGAAGTTGGCCGAGACGTTGGAGACGTCGTCCAGGTCGTCCATGAAGTTGATCAGCTTCATGAGCGTCACCGCGTCCTTCCCCTCCACCTTGACGGTGGTGTTGGGGATGTAGTTCAGCTCCGACGAGGTCACCGGCAGACCCGCCTCCGTCAGCGCGGTGCTGACGGCGTTGAGGTCGCCCATGGCGGTGGTCACGACAATGGTGCCGTCCTCCTCCTCCACGTCCTCGGCCCCGGCCTCGATGGCCGCTTCCATGGCCGCTTCCAGGTCGCACCGTTCGCCGTCGAGCTGGATGACGCCCTTGCGGTCGAAGATGTAGCTCACGCAGCCGTTGGCGCCCAGGTTGCCGCTGAACTTGGTGAAGGCGTGCCGCACCTCGGCGGTGGTCCGGTTCTTGTTGTCGGTCTGGCACTCCACCAGGATCGCCACGCCGCCCGGGCCGTAGCCCTCGTAGTTCACCTCCTCGATGACCACGCCGCCGCCCTCACCGGTGCCGCGCTTGATGGCCTTCTCGATGGTATCGTTGGGCATGTTCGAGCCGCGGGCCGTGGTGATGGCCGAACGCAACCGCGGGTTGGCCTCCGGATCACCGCCGCCCTCGCGGGCGGCGATGGTCAGTTCCCGGATCAGCCTGGTGAAGATCTTGGCCCGCTTGGCATCCTGGGCGCCCTTGCGGTGCTTGATGTTCGCCCATTTGGAATGTCCGGCCATGCCGTCCTCCTAGTCCTCTTCCGTCCTGGACTTCTTGTACTCCTCGATCAGCCGCTTCTGGACATCGCCCGGAACCTCGGCGTAATGGGAGAACTCCATGGTGAACGTGCCCGTGCCCTGGGTCAGCGAACGCAGCGAGGTGGCGTACTGGTACAGCTCGTCCTCGGGAATGTTCGCGGTGATGACCTGGTAGGGGCCGTCCGAATCGCTGCCCTGGATGGCGCCGCGCCGGGTGGAGATGTCACCCATCACGTCGCCCATGTAGGCCTGGGGCACCACGATCCGCACCTTCATGATCGGTTCGAGGATCACCGGCCGCAACTTGTCGGCCTCCTCCTCCACGGCGGCCTTGAGGGCCTTGCGCGTGGCCGCCTTGAAGGCGGCCTCGCTGGAATCCACGTTGTGGTAGGACCCGAAGAAGAGGGTGACCTTCACGTCGACCATCTCGTAGCCGGCGATCAGGCCCTCGGCCAGGGTCTCGCGGGCGCCCTTCTCCACCGCGGGGATGAACTTGTTGGGCACGACACCGCCGACGATGGCGTCCACGAACTCGAAGCCCTCGCCGCGCGGCAGGGGCTCGAGCCGCAGGTGCACGTCGCCGAACTGCCCGCGGCCGCCGGTCTGCTTCTTGTGGCGTCCCTGCTTCTCGGCCGTGCCGCGGATCGTCTCTTTGAAGTTGATGCGCGGACGGCGGCGCTCCACCTCCACCCCGGACTGCTTCTTCAGCTTGTCCAGGATGTAGTTGGTGTGGATCTCGCCCTGGGTCGCCAGCAGGGTCTGGGACAGGTGGGGCTGCTGGATCAGCTGGAAGGTGGGATCCTCCTCGCGGATCTTGTTCAGGCCGGCGGCCATCTTGTCCTCGTCGCCGCTGGTGACGGGGCTGATGGCGTCGGCGTTGGTCGGCACGGGGTAGGCGAACGCCGGGAAGGCGAAGTCCACGCCCGAAGTCAGGGTGGTGCCGGTCTGGGTGTTCTTCAGCTTGGCCGCCAGTACGATGTCGCCGCACCCGGCCGCGTCGCACTTCTCGCGGGAGCGTCCCACCGTCACGCTGAGCTGGCCCATGCGCTCGGAGCTGCGGCCGTCGCTGCACTGCAGGGTGTCGCCGGCCTTGAACGTGCCGCTGAACACGCGCAGCCAGGTCACGTCTCCGCCCTGGGCTTCGTACTGGCGCTTGAAAGCCAGAGCCACCACGGGAGAGGACTCGCCGGGGATGAACACGGCCTCCTCATCCTCGCTGCCGGGCTTCAGTCCCTTGATTTCCTTGCCGAACAGGGAGGCGGGCGACGGGATGAGGTTCGTGACCGATCGCAAAAGGGAGGTCACGCCGGCCTCGCTCACCGCGTCGGTGAAGAAGATCGGGAAGACCGTGCCCTCCATGGTGCCCTTCTTCAGCCCGGCGATCATGTCCTCGCGCGAAAGGGTCAGCTCCTCGAGATACTTCTCGGTCAGCTCGTCGTCCGCGTTGGCCGCGGCGTCCACGAGCATCTCATGGGCCTCCTCCACCGCGTCGGTCATGTCGGCGGGGATGTCCATCTCGATGGCGGACTGGCCGTCGAAGCGGAAGGCCTTCATGGCCAGCAGGTCGATGACGCCCTGGAAGTCGTCCCCCACGCCGATGGGGAGCTGCATTGGGGCGGCGC
>JALUJS010000107.1 GCA_027056825.1 Candidatus Krumholzibacteriia bacterium
CACCCGCGAGATCCCCAACGTGGGCGAGGAAGCCTTGAAGAACCTGGACGAGGACGGCGTGATCCACATCGGCGCCCACGTCAAGGCCGGCGACATCATGGTCGGCAAGGTCACGCCCAAGGGCGAGACCGAGTTGAGCCCGGAAGAGAAGCTCCTGCGCGCGATCTTCGGCGAGAAGGCCGGCGACGTGAAGGACGCCTCCCTGAAGGCGCCCCCGGGCATGGACGGCATCGTCGTGGACGTGAAGGTCTTCTCCCGCCAGGACCGCACCACGCGCTCCCGCAAGGAGGAGAAGCGGCAGCTGGACGCCCTGCGCCGCCGCCGCGACCGCGACCTGCGCAAGGTCAACGACCTGGCCGCCGAGCGGCTGAGCGAGCTGTTCGCGGACCAGATCGCCCACCATGTCATCGACGCCAACACCGGCGAGGTGCTGGTCAAGTCCGGGCGCAAGTTCACCAAGGCCGTGCTCGAGGACCTGGACTTCAACGCCGTCCACTGGGGCCTGTCCCTGGTCAAGGACGCCAAGCAGGACGCGCGGATCCGCTCGGTCTTCGAGGCCGCCGCCCGTGAGCGCGACCGCATCGAGGTGACCTACGAGAAGAACTGCGAGCGCACCCTGCGCGGCGACGAGCTGCCGCCGGGCGTGGTCAAGCTGGTCAAGGTCTACGTGGCCCGCCGCCGCAAGCTGAGCGTCGGCGACAAGATGGCCGGCCGTCACGGCAACAAGGGCGTCGTCTCCAAGATCATGGCCGAGGAGGACATGCCCTACCTGGAGGACGGCACCCCGGTGGACATCGTCCTGAACCCGCTGGGCGTGCCCAGCCGTATGAACCTGGGCCAGATCCTCGAGACGCACCTGGGCTACGCGGCGGCCAAGGCCGGCGTCAAGATCATGACCCCGGTGTTCGACGGCGCGACCATCGGCGAGATCAAGGAGGCCCTCGCGGAGCAGGGCCTGGATCCCAGCGGCAAGAGCGTCCTGTACGACGGCCGCACCGGCGAGCGCTTCGACAAGGAAGTCACCGTCGGCGTGATCTACGTCATGAAGCTGCACCACCTGGTCGAGGAGAAGATCCACGCCAGGTCCATCGGTCCCTACAGCCTGGTCACCCAGCAGCCGCTGGGCGGCAAGGCCCAGTTCGGCGGCCAGCGCTTCGGTGAGATGGAGGTCTGGGCCCTGGAGGCCTACGGCGCCGCCAACTGCCTGCAGGAGATGCTGACGGTCAAGTCCGACGACGTGACCGGTCGTTCGCGCATCTACGAGGCCATCGTCAAGGGCGAGAATCCGCCCGAACCCGGCATTCCCGAGTCGTTCAACGTCCTGATGCGCGAGCTGCAGAGCCTCTGCCTGGACGTGACCCTGGAAAGCGCGGACTAGACGCAGTCGTTTCGTTCATGCGCGCCCGCGGGGCGGGCGCGCGCGAGAATGGAGAATACATGCTCGGCCACACCATTCGTGACGAAGCCAGGAAGTCCTCGGACTGCAACGCCATCATGATCCAGCTCGCCTCGCCGGACAAGATCCGCGAGTGGAGCTTCGGAGAGGTGACCAAGCCCGAGACCATCAACTACCGGACCTTCAAGCCGGAGAAGGACGGCCTGTTCTGCGAGCGGATCTTCGGACCGGTCAAGGACTGGGAGTGCAACTGCGGCAAGTACAAGCGCATCCGCTTCCGCGGGATGGTCTGCGACAAGTGCGGCGTGGAGGTCACGCAGAGCAAGGTGCGCCGCGAGCGCCTCGGCCACATCGAGCTGGCCGTGCCCATCGCGCACATCTGGTTCTTCAAGGGCCTGCCCAGCCGCATGGGCCAGCTGCTGGCCATGAAGGTCAAGGATCTCGAGCGCATCCTGTACTACGAGTCCAGCGTCGTGCTGGATCCTGGCAACACCGAGCTGCAGGTCGGCGACGTGATCAGCGACGAGGAGTGGTGGGAGCTGAAGGAGGAGCACCCGGACTGGGAGTGCACCATGGAAATGGGCGCCGAGGCCGTCCGCTCCCTCCTGAAGCGCCTGGATCTCGACGAGCTGGACCGCGAGCTGCGCGCCCAGGTCAAGACCGAGACCTCCGTGCAGCGCAAGAAGACCGTCCTGAAGCGCCTGAAGATCATCGACGCCTTCCGCTCCAGCAACAACAAGCCCGAGTGGATGATCCTGGATTGCCTGCCGGTGCTGCCGCCGGATCTGCGCCCCCTGGTGCCCCTGGACGGCGGCCGCTTCGCCACCAGCGACCTGAACGACCTGTACCGGCGCGTGATCAACCGCAACAACCGGCTCAAGAAGCTCATCGAGATCAAGGCCCCCGGCGTGATCCTGCGCAACGAGAAGCGCATGCTGCAGGAGGCCGTGGACGCCCTGTTCGACAACGGCCGCCGCTCGCGCGCCGTCAAGGGCCAGGGCAACCGTCCGCTGAAGTCCCTCAGCGACATGATCAAGGGCAAGAAGGGCCGCTTCCGGCAGAACCTGCTGGGCAAGCGCGTGGACTATTCCGGCCGTTCGGTCATCGTGGTCGGGCCGGAGCTGAAGCTGTACCAGTGCGGTCTGCCCAAGAGCATGGCGCTGGAGCTGTTCAAACCCTTCATCATCCGCAAGCTGGAGGAGAAGGGCTACGTCCAGACCGTCAAGAGCGCCAAGAAGCTGGTGGAGCAGGAGCGCCCCGAGGTGTGGGACATCCTCGAGGAGATCATCAAGGACCACCCGGTGCTGCTGAACCGGGCCCCGACCCTGCACCGCCTGGGCATCCAGGCCTTCGAGCCGGTGCTCATCGAGGGCAAGGCCATCCGCATCCACCCGCTGGTCTGCACGGCCTTCAACGCCGACTTCGACGGCGACCAGATGGCCGTCCACCTGCCCCTGGGCTACGAGGCCCAGCTCGAGGCGCGACTGCTGATGCTGTCGCCGCTGAACATCCTGTCCCCGGCCAGCGGCGAGCCCGTGGCTTCGCCCAGCCAGGACATGGTGCTGGGGTGCTACTACCTGACCCTGGTGCGCGAGGGCGACAAGGGCGAGGGCAAGGCCTTCGCCAGCCCCGAGGACGCCCTGGCGGCCTACACCGCCGGGATCGTCGGCAAGCACGCGCTGATCCAGGTGCGCATGGAGCCCGAGGCGCCCCGGATCGAGACCACCGTCGGCCGGATCATGTTCAACGAGATCCTGCCCGCGGAGATGGGCTACCTCAACGAGACCTTCAACAAGAAGGCCCTCTCCAGGCTGGTCGGCACGGTCCACGCCCGCATGGGCATGACCGCCTGCATGAACTTCCTGGACCGGCTGAAGGAGCTGGGTTTCTACCACGCCACCGAGGGCGGCATCTCCATCGGCATCGACGACATCATCATCCCGCCGGAGAAGAAGGAGATCATCGCCCAGGCCCAGAAGGTGGTCGAGGGCTACGTGCGGGACTACCGCGACGGGGTCATCACCAACCGCGAGCGCTACAACAAGGTGATCGACAAGTGGACCCAGGTGACCAACGAGATCCGGGATCGCATGTTCGAGCACCTCAAGGAGGACGACCAGGGCTTCAACTCGGTGTACATGATGAACGCCTCGGGCGCCCGTGGTTCCGCCGACCAGATCAAGCAGCTGGCCGGCATGCGCGGCCTGATGGCCAAGCCCCAGAAGAAGATCACCGGCGGTTTCGGCGAGATCATCGAGCAGCCCATCATCGCGAACTTCCGCGAGGGGCTGACCATGCTGGAGTACTTCATCTCCACGCACGGCGCCCGCAAGGGTCTGGCCGATACCGCCCTGAAGACCGCCGACGCCGGTTACCTGACGCGGCGCCTGGTGGACGTGGCCCAGGACATCGTGATCACCGAACACGACTGCGGCACCCTGCGAGGCATGGAGGTCTTCGCCCTCAAGGAGGGTGAGAAGACCATCGAGCCCCTGGCCGAACGTATCGTGGGCCGGACGACCGCCGAGGACGTCATCGACGGCCACGGAGAGGTGATCCTGCCTGAGGGCGAGCTCATCGACATGACGTTCGCCAAGCGCATCGAGGAGGCCGGCATCCAGTCGGTGATGGTGCGCTCGGTGCTGACCTGCGAGAGCAAGCGCGGCGTGTGCGCCCTCTGCTACGGATACAACCTGGCCGAGCAGAAGCTGGTGGACATCGGCGAGCCGGTCGGCGTCATGGCCGCCCAGTCCATCGGCGAGCCGGGCACGCAGCTGACCCTGCGGACCTTCCACATCGGCGGCACCGCCAGCCGCATCGTCGAGCAGACGACCAAGCAGGCGGCGGCCAACGGCACCATCCAGTTCAACGACGAGGTCAAGCTGATCAAGAACGAGGCCGGCCAGATGGTCTCCATCGGCCGCAAGGGCGAGATCAGCCTGGTCACCGACGCGGGGATCACCCGCTCCCAGATGTCCGTGCCCTACGGCGCCGTCGTGCTGGTCAAGAACAAGCAGAAGGTCAAGGCCGGCGACCCCATCTTCGAGTGGGATCCCTTCGCCGACTTCATGATCAGCGAGAGCCGGGGCGTGGTGGCCTTCACGGATATCATCCCGGGCCTGACGCTCAGCGAGAATCTGGACGAGAAGAGCCGCAAGAAGCAGCCGGTGATCGTGGAGTCCGCGGACAAGTCGCTGCACCCGGCCATCCAGATCATCAACCCCAAAACCGGCCGCAAGCTGGCCGAGCACATCCTGCCCACCGGGGCCTTCCTGCTGGTGGAGGACGGCCAGGAGGTGGCCGCGGGCACGCAGCTGGTGAAGATCCCCAAGGAGCTTTCCCAGTCCGGCGACATCACCGGCGGTCTGCCCCGGGTGGCGGAGCTCTTCGAGGCCCGCAAGCCCCGCGAGTCGGCCACCGTCACCGAGATCGACGGCGTGGTGGAGTTCCGCGGCACCACGCGCGGCCAGCGCAAGATCGCCGTGGTCGGCGAGGGCGGCGTGGAGAAGGAATACACCATTCCCCACGGCAAGCACGTGCGGACCTACGACGGCGAGCACGTCATGGCCGGCGACCGCCTGACCGAGGGTCCCATCAACCCCCACGACATCCTGGCCATCCTCGGAGAGAAGGAGCTGCAGCGCCACCTGGTGGACAAGATCCAGGAGGTGTACCGCTCCCAGGGCGTGGCCATCAACGACAAGCACATCGAGGTGGTGGTCCGGCAGATGATGCGCTTCGTCAAGGTGGTGGACCCCGGCGACACCGATTTCCTCCTGGACCAGCAGGTGCCGCGGTACCTGTTCAAGAAGGAGAACGAGCGCGTGGTGGCCGCCGGCGGACAGCCGGCCACCACG
>JALUJS010000108.1 GCA_027056825.1 Candidatus Krumholzibacteriia bacterium
CTTCGTTTGCTCCCCTGCCATCATTTCGGGGATCGCCCGCGGTCATCGCATACCGCCTGTCGTTTCCGGAACGCTGCTTGCGAATCAGGACCGGATCACTGGGTCGGGCTCCCTCCTGCGGGTGGGGATTCCGGTCCCTGGCACGACACCGGCGGGTCCGGGGGATATTCATGGCCAAAGTCAAGACCAAGCGCATGGGGGAGATCCTCCTCGAAGCGGGGATCATCAACCAGGACCAGCTGGAACTGGCCCTGAGCGAGCAGAAGCAGACCGGTGAGAAGCTGGGCGCGGCCCTGCAGCGGCTGGGGATCTGCTCGGAGCGGGAGATCTCCCGGGTCCTGGCCGGCCAGGCGGGGGTCGAGACCGTCGACCTGGGCCAGATCAACATCGACCGGCACGCCATGGAGTTGGTGGACGCCGCCTTTGCCGAGCAGCGCTCCCTGGTGGCCATCGCGCATCATGGAAGCACCCTGACGGTCGCCATGGCCAACCCCATGGACCTGGAGACCATCGACCAGCTCGGCCGCATGACCGGCAACTACATCGAGGTGGTCCACGCCCCCGAGAGCGAGATCCAGGACGTCCTGGTGCGCGTGTTCGGCAACCAGAACGACGGCTTCGCCGAGATTCCCGCCCTCATCGAGCAGGCCCAGAGCGCCCTGGCCAGCGGGGTGCAGCTCGGCGACGGCGATTCCCCCTTCATCCGCCTGGTCAGCGCCCTGATCGGCCTGGGCGTTGCCGAGGGGGCCACCGACATCCACCTGGAGCCCGAGGAAAAGGTCCTGCGCTGCCGCTACCGCATCGACGGCCACCTTGTGCAGGGCGCGGTGCTGCCCGGCGAGTTGCAGGGCATCGTGGTGACGCGCGTGAAGATCATGGCCGAGATGAACATCTCCGAGAGCCGGGTGCCCCAGGACGGGCGCATCGTGTTCGACACCGGCCGCAAGAAGGTGGACCTGCGCGTCTCCTCGTTCCCCACGGTCCACGGCGAAACCATCGTGTGCCGCGTGCTGGACAAGGAGAGCCTGCAGGTGGGGCTGGAGAAGCTGGGCATGCCCCACGCCATCTACGAGCCCTTCCGGCGCGACATCACCCGGCCCAACGGGATCATCCTGGTCACCGGTCCCACCGGATCGGGCAAGACGACCACCCTGTATTCGGCGCTGACGTACCTGAACAAGCCGGACACCAAGATCATCACCCTCGAGGATCCGGTGGAGTACGAACTGCCGGTGATCAACCAGGCCCAGATCAACAACGCCCAGGGGTTCACCTTCGCCAAGGGGCTGCGGGCCATCCTGCGCCAGGATCCGGATATCCTGCTGGTGGGCGAGATCCGCGACGTGGAGACGGCGCAGCTGGCCATCCGGGCCGCCCTGACCGGACACCTGGTCTTCAGCACCCTGCACACCAACAGCGCGGCCGGGGCCATTCCGCGGCTGCTGGATATGGGCATCGAGCCGTTCCTGCTGTCGGCCACCCTGGTGTCGGTGTTGGCCCAGCGCCTGGTGCGCACCATCTGTCCCGACTGCGCCCAGCCGGTCGCCCCCGATCCGATGGAGATGGAAATGATGGGCCTGACCGAAGCCGATCTCGAGGGTGCGGACCTGCGCGGGGGCAGGGGTTGCCCCCTGTGCCGCCAGACCGGCTACCGCGGACGCATGGCCGTTTTCGAGTATCTGCGGGTGGACGGGGAGGTCCGCCGCCTGATCGCCGCCGGCGGGGACGCCACCGGGATCGAGGCCGCCGCCCGTGGGGCCGGCCAGGTCATGCTGCGGGATGACGCCCTGGCCCGGCTCAAGGCCGGTCTGACCACATTGAGCGAAGTGCTGAAGGTGGCCTCATGAAGGAATTCCGCTACAGCGCCCTGACCGGCAGCGGCCAGACCGTCACGGGGATCCGCCAGGCGCCCGATCCGGAGCAGCTGGCGGCCGACCTGATGGAACAGGGCCTGGTGCTGCTGCGGAGCAAGCCCACGCTGAGCCTGTTTTCGGGCTCGCGCCGGATCAAGCGCCGCGACCTGCGGGACTTCACCCAGCACATGGCCACCTGCCTGGGCGCGGGAGTGACCGCGGTGGCGGCCATCGAGGACTTCCAGCGCCAGAGCGAGGGGGTGTTCGGCGAGATCCTCGCGGACATCCGCAACGACATCACCAGCGGCACCCAGATCGACGAGGCCTTCGCCAGGCACCCGGAGGTCTTCTCCCCGGTCTACCTGTCCCTGGTCGCCTCGGGCCAGCGGTCCGGCGCCCTGGACGAGGTCTTCCAGGAACTGGTGGATTTCCTGGAGTGGACCGACAGCCTGCGCGCCCAGACCACCCAGGCGCTGATCTACCCGGCCATCCTCGCCGTCGGCATCATCGGGCTGTTCCTGCTGATGATGCTGTTCGTGATCCCGCGTTTCCGCTCGATCTTCGAGGGCATCGACATGGAACTGCCGACGCTCACGGTGCGGGTCATGTCGCTGGGGATGTTCATGGGACACTGGTGGTGGCTGATCTTCGGAACCATCGGGGTGCTCGTATTCGGCGCCCGCCTGCTGTTCGCCACCGAGCGCGGCGCCCTGTGGCGCGATCGCCTGCTGCTGAAACTGCCGGTGGTCAGCAGCTTCCTGCTGAAGATCTCCCTGTCCCGTTTCAGCAAGACCTTCTCGATGATCTTCGCTTCGGGCGTGGACCTGCTGCGCACCCTGGACCTGATGCAGGGCGTGGTGGGCAATCGCGTCATGGGCGCCCAGCTCGAGCGTATCCGGCACCGCGTGGCCGGCGGCGAGACCCTGACCGCGGCTTTCGCCGACGCAGACCTGTTCCCGCCCCTGGTCCAGCGGCTGGTCTCGGTGGGCGAGAAGACCGGCTCCCTGGACACCTCCCTGCGCAAGGCTTCCGAGTACCTGGACAAGGAGATTCCGCGGGACCTCAAGAAGGCCTTCACGATCTTCGAGGCGGTGATCATCGCCATCCTGGGCGTGATGGTCTGCGTGGCGGCGCTGGCCCTGCTGATGCCCATCATGTCCATCAAGGCGGGTACGTGATGAAGGAGCATGTCATGACCGCACGAGGACGAAAACCGCGCCTGCCGCGCGCGGGGTTCACCCTCATCGAGATCATCATCGCGGTGGCCATCGTGGCCATCATGGCCGGCGCGGTGGTGCCCCTGGCGTTCAAGGAAATCGTGCGGGCGCGCGAGGAATCCACCGTCAAGGAACTCGAAGGGATCGAGAAGGGGCTGCTGGATTTCTACAGCGACACGGGCCGGTTCCCCACCGAAGCGGAGGGTCTGGCGGCGCTGGTGAACGATCCGGGCGTGAACGGCTGGCAGGGGCCCTACCTGGACGCCGGCCGCGGCGACCCGGTCAGCGAGATCACCACCGACGCCTTCGGCGGGACCTACCTGTACGACGTGGATCCGACCACGTCCCCGGCCGGGGCCGCGGACGTGGTGGTCGCCAGCGGCGGCAGCGACCACAGCGTGACCTCCGGCGCCGTCGGAAGCACCTGGACCGCAGGCGGCGACGGGGACGACCTGCTGCAGCTGGTGAGCAACGGCCCGGTGAACCGGGACAAGATCCTGACCAGCAGGCAGGAGATGACTCTCATCGGGGAAGCGGCGGCGCGCTACTACCAGGACCACCTGAGTTTTCCCACCAGCACCAGCGACCTGGCGGGCCAGTACATGGACGCGGGGATCGGCAACGACAACTTCCTGGACTCCTGGAACCAGTCCTACGTGCTGACCGAAGACGGGAACAGCCCGCCGACCCTGACGGTCAGGAGCCTGGGGCCCAACCAGGCCGATGACAGCGGCGCCGGCGACGACCTGGTGCTGGACGTCAGCAGCATTCCCCCCGGACGCGCCGTGACCCTGGATCGGCTCGATGTGGCCCAGGCCGCCCTGACCGCCGACGCGGACCTGAGCCTGACCGGGGACTGGAGCACCGACTACCAGAGCCTCAACCTGGCCTCCATCTACGAGCGTGACGGCTGGGGACAGGTCTTCGGGGTGAACACCGACAGCCGGGCCATCTTCTCACCCGGCCCCGACGGCGATCCCGACACCACCGACGACAACATCCCGGTGGGCCTGGGTCCGGCCACGGGCAACGGCAACGGCAATGGTAACGGCAACGGCGGTGGGAACGGGAACGGGAACAACGGCAACGGCAACGGAAACGGCGGTTCCAACAACGGGTAACCCGCACGGATCCCGGTGAGGCCGGGGTCATGGCAGTGAGGAAGAACAATGGCCAAGGCCAAGGGCAAAGGATACAGCCTGAGAATCCATCGGGACCTGCGGGTCGGTGTGGGCGTCCGCAAGACGGGACCGCGCACCTGGCTGGTGGAATACCTGACCGCCGCGGCGGCCGATGAGCCCTTCCCGGGCGATTTCCGTCAGCAGGCAGCCGGTGGGTCGGTCCCGCTGACCATGGTGGCTCCGGACGAGACCGCGCGCGCGGTCATGATCTCCCTGCCCCTGTTGAAGGGGAAGGAACTCAAGCAGGGGGTTCTGGGCACGGTGGCCCGCCAGGAGAAGTGCGCTCCGGGCGACCTGGTGGTGTCCTGGCGGGTGCTCGGGCGACACCGCGATCCGGCCGGGGAGATCCAGCAGGACCTGGTGGCCCTGGTCATGTCCCTTTCCGACCGTGGCGAACTGCTTCAGCAGGCGACCGGTCTGGGCCTGGAGCCCTCGCGGCTGCTGCCCGGCTACGCCGTCCTGGACGAGATGTTCCGGCTGGTCGGCCCGGCCGTGCCGGACGGCGGCGCCTGGGCCCTGGTCTACCTGGGCGGCGACGAGAACTTCCTGAACATCTCCAGCCCCGAGAGCCTGCTGCTGACCCGCTCCCTGCCGGTCAACCTGGACGATTCCCAGGACCAGGACGCCTTCCTGGAACGGCTGGCCACCGAGATCGAGCGTTCTCGCTTTTTCATCCGGCAAGGCGCCCACAGCCCGGACATCCGCCAGGTCGTGGTGTGCGGTGATCCGGCCCTGGCCGGACCGCTGGCCGAACATCTCAATGCCGAGCAGGGCGGTCAGACGGCCGTCCACTGGACAGCCGAGCACCTGTTCAGCCACCAGGGCGATCCGGTGTCCACGGCGTACCTGCTGCCGGCCCTGGGCGCAGCCCTTTCCCTTGAACAGACCGACCTGAACCTGCTGGACCGCGGGCGACGCTCCCTGCTGGGCCGCAAGGCGCGCCGCAGGCTGATGCTTGCGGGCACGGCCGCCGCCGTGGGACTGGCGCCCATGGTGCTG
>JALUJS010000109.1 GCA_027056825.1 Candidatus Krumholzibacteriia bacterium
GGAGGCGTACCCGGTGCGGTACGTTGACCGAGCAAATCCGAGAACGCCTTTCCTGTCGCGCTGTTAACCATCCGCAGTAGCTCCTTCATGAATAATCCGGGTTAAAACCAGGGAGATTGCGATTTGTCCCCAGCCGCCGTCATCATGATCCTGGCCCTTGCGGCCACGGCCGGCCTGCTCGTTTACGTGCAGCGCCTGCGTCAGCGTGTACGCCGGCAGAGCGCCGACCTCGCCCGCCGGGAAAACGTCATCGCCGATCTGCGCGCCCGTCTCGGCCACGCCCGGCGCATGGAGGCGGTGGGTCTGTACGCGGGCAGCATCACCCACAACCTCAACAACCTCCTCTCGGTGATCCTGGGCCACCTGCGTTTGGCCGACCGGACGGCCGTCTCCGCGGACGAGGGCGCCGACCTGGGCAAGGCCGCCACGGCCGCCCGCATGGCCGCCGGATTGCTGGCGGACCTCGGCGCCTTCTACCGGCAGGCGGACCTGGACCGCAAGCCCACGGACCTGGGCCCTGTGGTCCGGGACACCGTCAAGCTGCTGGGCGACCTGCTGCCCCCCTCGGTGGAGATCCAGGCCGACCTGCAGCCCTGCGGCCCGGTGCTGGCTTCCGCCTCCTCCATCCAGCAGATCCTGATGATCCTCTGCGGGCAATCCGCCTCCGGGCAGCGGGTCGGACGCGGCCGCATCCACATCACCCTGCGCGAGGAGATCGTCGCCGCCTCCCGGCAGGCCCACCCCCGGCCCCTGGAGGCCGGCCACTACGTACGCCTGAGCATCCACGACGACCGCGAGGGCCTGGACCCGGAGCGCCTGCGCGAAATCCTCGCGGCGCATTACGGCCAGAGCAGCGACGAAGAGGCTCCCGAGCTGGGCCTGGCCACCGTGACCCATCTGGTGGAACACATGCAGGCCTCGGTGGTGGCCTCCAGCCATCGTGGCGACGGGGTGGCCTTCAGCATCTACCTGCCCCTGATCGCCTGGACCGTGCCGCAGCCCGAACCGGACCTTTCCCGCCTGCCCGAAACCTCGCCGCCGCCGGAGATCGCCCCGTCCGTCCCGGCCGTCCGCGTCCTGCTGGTGGACGACGAGGAGATGGTGGCCGAGATCCTGGCCCGCGGCCTGCGGCACCTGGGCCACACCGTGACCATGACCAGCGACAGCCGCCGGGCCCTGGAGATCTTCCGCAAGGATCCCGGCGCCTTCGACGTGGTCATCACCGACCAGATCATGCCCCACATGTCGGGCGTGCGGCTGGCCCGGGAGCTGGTGGGCGTCCGGCCCGGCGTGCCGGTGATCCTGGTCACGGGCTTCCTCGAAAGCTACCACGCGCAACAGGCGCGCGCGGCCGGGGTCCGGGAATTCGTGACCAAGCCGTGCAGCCACCTGGACCTGGCCCAGGCCATCGGGCGGCTCGGCCTCGGCCGCCTCGAGGGCCGGGCCTGATCGCACCTTTTCACGCCGCCTCTCATTTGCTAGATTTCGCAACTGTCATGCCATGGAGGCGGGGCGTTGCCACGCCCCCTGAACGCGACCAGAGAAGGAAGGCGCCATGTCCGATATCCGAAGCAGGCAGATGGAGCATCTCCGTCAGCTGCGTGAACAGGCCGCCGCCGGCGGCGGCCCCGAGAAGGTCGCCAAGATCCACGCCAAGGGCCGCCTGACCGCCCGCGAGCGGATCGCGCTGCTGCTGGACGAGGGCAGTTTCCGCGAGACGGGCGTGTTCGTCCGCCACCGCAGCCACGAGATGGGCATGGACAGGTTCCAGCCCGTGGGGGACGGGATCATCACCGGGACCGGCCGCATCGACGGCCGCCAGGTCTACGTCTTCGCCCAGGACTTCACCGTGTTCGGCGGCTCCATGAGCGAGGCCAACGCGGGCAAGATCTGCCGCCTGATGGACCAGGCCCTGGAGAACGGGTGTCCGGTGATCGGTCTGAACGACAGCGGCGGCGCCCGCATCCAGGAGGGCGTGCGCTCCCTGGCCGGCTACGCGGAGATCTTCTGGCGCAACACCATGGCCAGCGGCGTCATCCCCCAGATCAGCGCCATCCTCGGCCCCTGCGCCGGCGGCGCGGTCTACTCCCCCGCCATCACCGATTTCACCCTCATGGTGGACCAGACCAGCTACATGTTCGTGACCGGCCCCAACGTCATCAAGATGGTCACCAACGAGGACGTGACCTTCGAGGAGCTGGGCGGCGCCCGCACCCACTCGACCCGCAGCGGCGTGGCCCACTTCATGGCCCCGGGCGACAAGGAGTGCCTGCTGACCCTGCGGCGGCTGCTGAGCTTCCTGCCGCAGAACAACCTCGAGGATCCCCCGCGCATCACGCCCACCGACCGGCCCGACCGGCGCGAGGAAGCCCTCAACACCATCGTGCCCACCGACAGCCGCAAGCCCTACGACATGCACGAGGTGATCAAGCTGGTGGTGGACGACGGTGACTTCATGGAGGTCCAGCCCCTGCACGCGCAGAACATCATCTGCGGGTTCGCGCGGCTGGACGGCAAGCCCGTGGGCGTGGTGGCCAACCAGCCCAAGGTGCAGGCCGGGGTGCTGGACATCGCCAGCAGCATCAAGGGCGCCCGCTTCGTGCGCACCTGTGACTGCTTCAACATCCCGCTGGTGGTGTTCGAGGACGTGCCCGGCTTCCTGCCCGGCACCGACCAGGAGTACGGCGGCATCATCAAGCACGGCGCCAAGCTCCTGTTCGCCTTCGCCGAGGCCACCGTCCCCAAGCTGACGGTGATCACGCGCAAGGCCTACGGCGGCGCCTACGACGTGATGAACAGCAAGCACATCCGCGCCGACTACAACGTGGCCTGGCCCGGCGCCGAACTGGCGGTCATGGGTCCGGAGGGAGCGGTGAACATCCTGTACCGCCAGCAGCTGGCCGAGGCGGACGACCCGGACGCCGAACGGGCGCGGCTCGTGGCCGAGTACAACGAGCTGTACGCCAATCCCTACATCGCCGCGGGGCTGGGCTACCTGGACGACGTCATCGAGCCGGCGGAAACCCGCCGCTGCCTCATCGCCGCCCTCAACGACCTGGAAGGCAAGAAGCAGCTCCTGCCTCCCAAGAAGCACGGCAACATTCCTCTCTAGGGGGTCCAGGGTGACTGCAACCGGCAAGACGATCACCAAGGTCCTGGTGGCCAACCGCGGCGAGATCGCCGTGCGCATCATCCAGGGCCTGAAGGAAATGGGCATCGGCACCGTCGCCGTCTATTCGGACGTGGACCGCGAGGCCCTGCACGTCCTGTGCGCCGACGAGGCCGTGCCCATCGGGCCGGCGCCGGCGTCCGAGAGCTACCTGGTGGGCGAGAAGATCATCGCCGCCGCCCGCAAGACCGGCGCCCAGGCCATCCACCCCGGCTACGGCTTCCTGTCCGAGAACGGGGCCTTCAGCGAGGCGGTGGAAGCGGCCGGGCTGGTCTTCATCGGCCCCACCGCCGAGTCCATGGCCGTCATGGGCGACAAGCTGTCGGCCCGCCGCAAGATGCGCGCCAGCGGCGTGCCCGTGGTCCCGGGCACCGACGAGGCGGTCACCGATCCGGAGCGGGCCATCGCCATCGCCGAGGAGATCGGCTACCCGGTGCTGCTGAAGGCTTCGGCCGGCGGGGGCGGCAAGGGCATGCGCATCGTGCACGAGGGCACGGAGATGGCTGCGGCCCTGCGCGAGACCATGGGCGAGGCCGGCGCGTCCTTCGGCAACGACGCCATCTTCGTCGAGAAGTACATCACCGATCCCAAGCACATCGAGGTCCAGGTCCTGGGCGACGGCCAGGGCCGCGCCATCCACCTGTTCGAGCGCGAGTGCTCGGTGCAGCGCCGCCACCAGAAGGTCATCGAGGAGAGCCCCTCCCCCTCCCTGACCCCGGAGCTGCGCGCGGAGATCTGCGCGGCCGCCGTGCGCACGGCCGAAGCCATCTCCTACCGCGGGGCCGGCACCGTGGAATTCATCCTGGCCCCCGACGGGTCCTTCTACTTCCTGGAGATGAACACCCGCCTGCAGGTCGAGCACCCGGTCACCGAGATGGTTGTCGGGGTGGACCTGGTGCGGGCCATGGTGGAGATCGCCCGCGGAGGCGGGATCATCTACCGGCAGGAGGACCTGGCCCAGCGGGGCTGGGCCCTGGAGTTCCGGCTCTACGCCGAGGACCCGTCCCGCAACTTCGCCCCCAGCATCGGGCGCATCGAGGCCCTGCACATCGCAGGTGGGCCCGGCGTACGCCTGGACACCGGCGTGTACGAGGGTTTCGAGGTCCCCATCCACTACGACCCCATGCTGGCCAAGCTCATCGTCTGGGGCGAGACGCGCGACCTGGCCCTGGCCCGCGCGCGGCGCGTCCTGCGCGAGAGCGTCCTGCACGGGGTGGCCCACAATCTGCCCTTCCACCTATGGGCCATCGCACAGCCCGCCTTCATCGACGGCAGCTACACCACCGCGTTCGTGGGCGAGCACTTCGACGCCGCGGACTGGCTGCCGGAACTCTCCGGCCGGGCCCGCGAGGCCCTGCTGGAAGCCGCGGTGCTGGAAGCCGCGTCCGGCGACCGGAACGACGCCCCCGCGGCGGCCGCCGCGCCCCGGGCCGGCAACTGGCACCTCAACGCCCTGCGCGCCATGACCCGCAACACGTGACCGGGAGAACACCGTGCGACTGACCAAGCGATTCATCCTCACTGTCGACGACCAGGAGATCACCGCCGACCTGACCCGCGGCGACGGCCCCGACAGCCTCCGGCTGGCCGACGGCGAGGGCCGCGACCTGGACGCCCGGCGCGTGCTGGGCGGCAAGGCCTGGTCCGTGCGCAGCGGCAACCGGCACCACCTGATCCACCTGACTAGCGGGGACCACGGCAAGATGACCGCCACCGTGGACGGCCGGCCCGTGGCCCTGACGGTCCTGGACGAGATGCGCGCCCTGGCCATGGCCGAGATGGCGGAGCAGGACGGGGGCGGCGTGCTGGCCGCGGACATCCCCGGCCTGGTCATCGAGATCAAGGTCGAGCCCGGCCAGTGCGTCTCGCGCGGCGAACCCGTGATCGTGGTCGAGGCCATGAAGATGCAGAACGAACTGGGCGCGGGCATCGACGGCGTGGTGGCCGAGATCCCGGTGTCCGAAGGTCAGGCCGTCAATCCCGGCGACGCGCTGGTCATCATCGAACCTGCGGCGGAATAGCACCACCTCTCGCCGTGGAATAGTTTCCTTTTTCAAGGCATCAA
>JALUJS010000110.1 GCA_027056825.1 Candidatus Krumholzibacteriia bacterium
GATGTGGTGGATGTCTTCCGCCGCAGCGAGGCCGTTCCGCCCATCGTCGATGACGCCATCGCCGCCGGGGCCAAGGTGGTCTGGCTGCAGGAGGGCGTGGTGCACGAGAAAGCCGCGGCCAGGGCCTTGGCCGCCGGCCTGGATGTCATCATGGACCGCTGCCTGTACAAGGAATGGCTGCGGTTGATGAACGGATGACCCCCGTGGAATCACCCTCCCCCGTCGCCCTGCCCTGGACCCTGGTCACCGGCGCCCTCGGTTTCGTGGGCCGCCACCTGGTGCTGTCCCTGATGCGGGCCGGCCTTCCGGTCTGCGGACTGGGCCAGGCCCCGGCCGCGCCCCTGGACGGCGGCGGACCCGGCGGCTTCACGCACGTGGGTCCGGACCCGCGTCTGCCCGGGGCGGACCTGTACCGTTGCGACGAGGGGGACCTGGCCTACGTGACCCTGGACCTGGCCGAGGCGGCCGGGATGACCGCCCTGCTGGACCGGCTGCGCCCGGCAACGGTGTACCACCTGGCCGCCCAGAGTTCGGCCGCGGTCTCGTTCAGCGATCCGGCGGGCACCCTGTCGGTCAACATCCTGGGCACTCTGAACCTGCTCGAAGCGGTCCGCGCCCTGCCGGAGTTGGAGCGGCCCGCCCTGCTGGTGGTCGGCTCGGCCGAGGAATACGGCCCCCACCCCGCAGAGGCCCAGCCCCTGCGGGAGGACGCGCCGCTGAATCCCATCTCGCCCTACGGGGTGAGCAAGGCCGCCCAGACCCTGCTGTGCCGGCAGTACGTGCACAGCCACGACCTGCCGGTGGTCATCACCCGCTCGTTCAGCCACACCGGCCCGGGCCAGGACGCCCGCTTCGTCTTCCCCTCCTTCGCCCGCCAGATCGCCGCGGCCGAGCGGGGAACCGGCCCCGCGGTGATCCGCGTGGGCAACCTCGAGGCCGTCCGGGATTTCCTGGACGTGCGGGACGTGGTGACCGCCTACCGGGCCCTGCTCAAGGAAGGGATCAGCGGCGAGGTGTATCATGTCTCTTCAGGTCGGGGGATCAGCATCCGAAAAGGACTGGAGATCCTGCTGGACATGGCCCGCTGCCCGGTGACCGTCGAGGACGACCCGGAGCGCCTGCGGCCGTCGGACATTCCGTACCTGGTGGGAGACAACTCGAAACTGCGCGCCTGTACGGGCTGGGAGCCCGAGCGGGACATCACCGCATCGCTGCGGGACCTGCTGGAAGAAGCCAGAAAGGAAATCTCATGATTCGCATCTGCATGGTGGGGACAGGCTACGTGGGCCTGGTGTCGGGAGCATGCATGGCCGATTTCGGCCACAAGGTCACCTGCGTGGATATCAACGCCGAGCGCATCGAGAACCTGCGTAAGGGCGGCATCCCCTTCTACGAGCCGGGGCTGGACCGCCTGGTCCTGAAGAACGTCGAAGAAGAGCGCCTCTTCTTCACCACCGAGCTGGCCGAGGGCCTGCGCGACGCCGAGGTGGTCTTCATCGCCGTGCAGACCCCCATGTCCGAATCCGGCGAGGCCGACCTGCAGTACGTCATGAAGGTCGGCGAGCAGATCGGCGACCTGCTGACCGACCACAAGGTCATCGTGACCAAGAGCACCGTCCCGGTGGGCACCAACCGCCGCCTGCGCGAGGTCATCCAGTCGCGTCTGAAGGGCGACGTGACCTTCGACATGGCCAGCAACCCCGAGTTCCTGCGCGAGGGGTCGAGCATCGAGGACTTCATGCGGCCCGACCGCGTGGTCATCGGCGTGGAGAGCGAGCACGCGGAGAACCTGCTGCGCGAGATCTACCGGCCGCTGTACCTGCTGGACACGCCCATCGTCAAGACGGGCATCGAGACCGCCGAGCTGATCAAGTACGCCTCCAACAGCTTCCTGGCCGTGAAGATCTCGTTCATCAACGAGATGGCCGCCCTGGCCGAGACCGTGGGCGCGGACATCTTCCACGTGGCCAAGGCCATGGGCCTGGACAAACGCATCGGCCCGAAGTTCCTGCACGCTGGCCTGGGGTTCGGCGGCAGCTGCCTGCCCAAGGACACCAACGCCATCGTGCACATTGCCGCCAGCTGCGGCCGCGACATGTCGGTGGTGCGCGCGGCCATCGACGTGAACGCCGACCTGCCCCGGCGCGCCTTGGCCAAGGCCGAGCGTCTGACCGGCGGCCTGGCCGGCAGGACCGTCGCCATGCTGGGACTGGCCTTCAAGCCGAACACCGACGACATCCGCTCGAGCGCCACCCTGCCCCTGGTCGCCGGCCTGAAGGAGCGCGGCTGCACGGTGCGGGCGCACGACCCGGCGGCCATGGAGAACTTCAAGCTCTTCCACCCGGACATCGTCTACACCGAGTCCCCCTACGAGGCCTGCGCGGGCGCGGACATCGCCATCCTGGCCACCGAATGGAACCTGTACCGCCAGCTCGACTTCCGGAAGCTGGCCGAGGCCATGACAGGAAATTCTTTCCTGGATTGCCGGAACGTGTATGATCGTCCCCACCTGGAGCGATTCGGTTTCCGGTACGACTGCTTCGGCAGGGCCGCCCATATTTCCGATGTCTGATGACCGATCCGCCCCCCGGGGCGGATCTTCCCGACCCGAAAGGATACCATGAGCAGCTCCGAGCCCAGACGCGTGGGGCGTTATGACCTCGTGACGCCCATGCTGCCCTGCAAGGACGAAATCATGGCCCGGTTCGAGCGCCTCCTGCTGTCCGGGCACTACATCCTGGGCGAAGAGGTGCGCCTGCTGGAAGAGGAGCTGGCCGCGGACTGCGGGGTGCCCGCGGCCGTGGGCGTGGCCTCCGGTTCGTCGGCCCTGTTCGTGGCCCTCTCGGTGGCCGGGGTACGTCCGGGCGACGAGGTCATCACCACACCCTACACCTTCGACGCCACCATGGAGGCCATCATCCTGCTGGACGCCGTGCCGGTGTTCGTGGACATCCTGCCCGATGATCTCAACCTGGATCCTTCCCTGCTGGAGGCGGCCATCACCGGGAAGACGCGGGCCATCCTGCCGGTGCCCATCTTCGGCGCGCCCTGCGACATGGACCCCATCCTGGCGGTGGCCGAGAAGCACGGCCTGGAAGTCATCACCGACATGGCCCAGGCCTGGGGCACCCTCTACGACGGAAGGCCCATCGGCTCGTGCGCCCGCATGAGCACCCTCAGCTTCTATCCCACCAAGAACCTGCCTGGCATCGGCGACGGGGGCATGGTCTTCTGCCGCGATCCCGAGGACGCCGAGCGCATCCGCCGCATCCGCGGGCACCAGCCGGTGACCATGAACGGCCACCTCTACACCGGCTGGAACAGCAGGCTGGACGAGGTGCAGGCCATGGTGATCCGCATCCGCCGCGAGCGCTTCGCCGACGAGCAGGCCGACCGCGACCGCATCGCCGACATCTACGACAGCTACATCCCGGAGACCCACCGGCTGCGCACCCCCAACGGGGGCCGGGGCATGAAGGTCACCTACCACCAGTACTGGGTGCGGTGCCGGAACCGGGCCGCCCTGCGGGAGTTGCTGGACCGCGAAGGCATCGACACCGGGATTTATTACGCCCCCCCCTTGCATCACCACGAGCTGGCCGTGTATTGTCGCACCAGTGGCCCGCTGACCGAGGCCGAGCGCGCCGGTCGCGAGGTCCTGACCCTGCCCATCCATGCCGCCCTGCCCTTTGCCGACGCCCACCGCATCGGCGCCCTGGTCGGACAGTTCCTGGAGCAGGAAGCCGCCTCAACCTCAGCCTGAGAAGGTCAGCGTGAAAACCAGGGTCCTGAGCTTCGGCAGCCTCTCATCGCCTCTGGCCCGCAACCAGACCCAGACCGTGCTGGACCGCCTGCAGCAGGCGGTGCCGCGGCTGAATTGCCAGCTGAACGTCTTCTCCTCCCCGGTCAAGGGCAAGGCCAAGCTCGACGAACCCTTCCTGGCCAGCTCGCGCGGCGAGGTCGAATTCCTCGAACGCAAGCTCCTGGACGACGAGGCCCGCTGCGTGGTCCTGGAGGCGGACGACATGGTCCTGCCCCTGCCCGAGGGGTTGGAGATCCTCTGCGTGCCGGACCGCGGCAATCCCTTCGACGCCTTCCTGAACCGCAAGGGCCTGCTCATGGACGAGATGGAGGCCGGCGGCACCGTGGGCGTCCTCTCGCTGCGGGCCCGCGCCCAGCTCAGCGCCCTGTGGCCGGACCTGGAATTCGAGGTCCTCAAGGGCGGGGTGGACCGCGCCATGGAAACCCACCTGCGGCGCAGCGAGATCGACGGTCTGGTCATGCCCGCGGCGGTGACCGAGCACCTGGGCATCCAGGGCATCGTGGCGGAGATCTTCTCCCCCGAGTTCGTGCTGCCCGGCCCCGGCCAGGGGCTGCTGGTTGTCATCGGCCGGACCGGCGACCACCAGGCCCGCGAGATGCTCAAGGCCCTGCACTCGGAGGCCAGCGCCGCCGAACTCCAGGCCGAACAGGCCTTCTGCGCGCGCATGATCTCGGACCAGGACCTGCCCGTGGGCGCCCTGGCCCGGGTGGAGCATTCCCAGCTCGTCATCACCGGCACCACCGGTTCGGGCCTGAACCGCCTGGCCACCCACGGCCCTGTGGAGAAGGCCGAGGCCATCGGCGACGGGTTGGCCACGGAGATCCTCTCGCGCATCGACACCTTCGCCGACCTGCTGGAGGCCGACTTTCCCGACGGCCTGCCGGACGAGGACCACGCGGACGAGGACGATCTGCTGGAGGATATCGAACTGGAAAGCGGTGACAGCCTGGACCTGGACGGCTGGGTGGAGCCCGAGGAATCCGAATGATCCGGCGGCCTCCCGTTGCGGGAACCGGCCGCCTCCCGAACCCCTCCCGATAGATCAGCCGCTTGCCGGACCCAGTTCGCGGGCGATGCCGGCCGCGCAGAACGGATCGCGCATCTGCGCGGTGCCCACCTGCACGGCCACCGCGCCGAGGGCGAAGAACTTCAGCGCGTCCTGCGCCGTGGCGATGCCGCCGACGCCCACCACCGGAACCTGCGCCTGGCGGATGATCTCGTCGACCTTGGCCAGGGCCAGCGGCAGGATGGCGGCCCCCGAGTAGCCGCCGAAACGGCGGGGGAGGACGGGTTCGCCGCTGCGCAGGTCCACGTCCAGGCCCAGGAAGGTGTTGACGGCGCTGACGGCGTCGGCCCCCGCGTCGGCGGCGGCCCGGGCCAGGCCGGCGATGTCGGTCACGTTG
>JALUJS010000111.1 GCA_027056825.1 Candidatus Krumholzibacteriia bacterium
CGCGGGCCCCTGACGGACATGCGGTCGGCGCCGGTTTTCCCGCCGCCGACTGGCCCGACGTGTTCCTGATGACCGGCGTTAACCCGCATTATTGAATCGCTACGCGAGCCAATAATGCGGGTCAAGGACGCCGACTGATGCGGCCCGGCCGCGCGATCCACAAGGAGAGACGAGAATGAGCGAGAAGTTCAGCGAAAGCGACAGGTACAAGGTCCGAGACCTGGGCCTGGCGGCGCAGGGCCGCATGAAGATCGACTGGGCGGAGTCCCGCATGCCCGTGCTGATGAAGCTGCGCAAGGAGCACAGCGAGAAGCAGTCCCTCAAGGGCATGCGCATCGCCGGCTGCCTGCACGTGACCAAGGAGACGGCCGTGCTGGTCGAGACCCTGGCCGCCGCGGGCGCCGAGATCAGCTGGTCAGGCTGCAACCCCCTGTCGACCAACGACGAGGTGGCCGCCGCCTTGGCCGAGGCGGGGATCAGCATCTACGCCTGGCACGGCATGAACACCGAGGAGTTCTACTGGTGCATCGACAAGACCCTGGAGATGAAGCCCACGCTGACCCTCGATGACGGCGCGGATCTGATCTTCTCGGTCCACAACCGCCATCCCGAGCTGGCCGGAACCATCATCGGCGGCACCGAGGAGACCACCACCGGCGTGCACCGCCTGCGCGCCATGGCCCGTGACGGCGCCCTGAAGTACCCGGTGATTGCCGTCAACGACGCGGAGACAAAGTGGGACTTCGACAACGTCTTCGGCACCGGCCAGAGCAGCCTCGACGGTATCCTGCGCGCCACCAGCGTGCTGCTGGCGGGCAAGAACTTCGTCACCGCCGGCTTCGGCCACTGCGGCAAGGGCTGCGCCATGCGGGCGGCCGGCATGGGCTCCAACGTCATCGTCACCGAGGTCAAGCCCACCGCGGCCCTCAAGGCCATCCTCAACGGCTTCGAGGTTATGAAGATGGACGACGCGGCCCGCGTGGGCGACGTCTTCATCACCGCCACGGGCATGAAGGACGTCATCCGGGGCCGGCATTTCGAAGTCATGAAGGACGGTGCCATCGTCTGCAACACCGGCCACTACGACTGCGAAATCAACCTCGTGGATCTGGAGGAGATGGCGACCTCCAAGCGCCTGATCCGCGACAACTGCGAGGAGTACACCATGTCCGACGGGCGCCGCATCTACGTGCTGGCCCAGGGGCGCCTGGTGAACCTGGCCGCGGCCGAAGGCCATCCCAGCGAGGTCATGGACATGAGCTTCGCCAACCAGTTCCTGTCCATGGTGCGCCTGGCGTCCGAGGGCAGGGACCTGGAGGTCACGGTCCACGACATTCCCGAGGAACAGGACCAGCGGATCGCCGGCATCAAGCTGGAGACCATCGGGGCGGGGCTGGATGTGCTGACCGACGAGCAGGTCGCCTATCTGGACGACTACGCTGCGGGGACCTGATCGGTAACCGTCGGTGAACATGGAAAAGGCCGGCGCCATGGGCGCCGGCCTTGTGCATCACCGGATGCGGCCGAGGTCGCGGGATCAGAACAGTCCGTAGGTGCCGCCGAAGGAGATGGACCAGGCGTGGGTGTTGGACCAGGTGTTGTCGACATCGGGCCACACCACGTCGTCCTCGGTCTTGAAGAAGCGCCAGACGACCTCGAACTCGAGCTGGAACTTCTGGTTGATCTCGTACTCGGTGCCCAGGCCCGCGCTGAAGGCCAGGTCGTCACCCTGCATGGGGACCCGGTCCAGAACGACGATGTCCGAGCCGCGGCCGTCACGGTTCAGCTCCCACGACACCACGCCCGCCCCGCCGGTCAGGTAGGGATTGAACTTGCTCTTCTTCATGATCTTGTTGCCGAGGTAGCCGGTCACGGCGACTTCCCAGCCGTCGAGGGTGATGTAGGAATCGCTGGAGATCCCCAACTGGGGCCACTGGCCGCTGAGGGCGGGGTCGTCGCTCATGTTCTGCCCGCCGCGGTAGTAGCGGCCGATCACCGCGAAGCCGTCCTTGACGAAGAACTTCACCGCCCCGTCGTAGTTCAGCGCGGCCTTGGTGGAGGCGTTGATGTTGTAGACGTTGTCCTTGACCACATGCAGGGAGGCCCACTGGGAAAGCCGGCCGCTGAGGCCCAGGCGGTAGTCGTGCCTGATGCGGGCGGGCTCCTTGGGCTCCTCGGAGGCCTCGATGACCATGTCGCCGCCGGAGATGCGCTTGAACTTCACGAAGCGGCTGGTGCCCCGCACGGCGAAGGTCCCGGACAAGCGGTCGTGCTCAGGATCGTAGAGCCCGGCGAAGGTGGCCGGATAGGGCACGCCCTCGGGCTGGAACTTGAAGCTCACGCTGTTGCCGGAAACCCGGACGTCGCTCAGGGTGGTCTGGCCCAGGGTGGTGTCGGTCAGGGCCGCCTTCCAGGTGCCGCCGGCATTGTCGAGGGCGAGCTTGATCTCGACGTCCTTCTTGTTGGGCCCCTTGATCTTGCCGACCCACTCACCGGCGGGATCGGCGGCCAGGGCCGTGGCGGTCCAGAGCATGACGGCCAGGGCGGCCACCAGGACGATGGGCATAATCAACCGTCGTTGATTCCGCGGCATGGAGTTTCTCCTCATGAAAAATGCTCCCGGGCGGTGGAATGGGGTTGGTGGAAAGAATATACAGTTTGGCCCGTGCCTTGTCCAATGTCCGTTGCTCCCGGCGGAGGGCCCGGGGCGGGGGGCCGGGGGCTCCCGAAAAATTCCACAACTTTCTTGCAAATGGCTTCCGGAATTATGTATAATGATCAGCAGGTTAAATCCGCGCCCTGCGGGTTGAACCGGTAATTTTCGATGCGGGTTTCCTGCCGGGACTTGGCTAGTCGCTGCAGGAGAAATCGAAGTTGCGTCAAAGGCCTCAGGGGAATGAGTCGCCCCCTGTCCGCTGGAGGCAAGACTTCGCCCGCATCGATAATTTTTATCATCACGTGCGGAATTTCCCGGCTTGTCGATAAAATATGTCACGGATTGTCGCTGCGGCGTGGAAGGAGTCCCCGGTGAGCAGACCCAGTCTCGATTTCCTGCATGCATTGCCCAAGACCGACCTGCACGTCCACCTGGACGGTTC
This sequence comes from Candidatus Krumholzibacteriia bacterium, assembly GCA_027056825.1. Classification (GTDB taxonomy): domain Bacteria; phylum Krumholzibacteriota; class Krumholzibacteriia; order LZORAL124-64-63; family LZORAL124-64-63; genus JAHJTW01. Next base: position 3,099 of record JALUJS010000111.1, read on the forward strand.
CCTGCGCCTGGGCACGGTGCGCGAACTGGCCGCCCGCCACGATCTCGGTTACGACTTCGAGACCGACGAGGACGTGCGGGCGGTGTGCCAGGTGCCGGAGGACTGCCAGTCCCTGGTGGATTACCTGCGGGTGTTCGACATCACCCTGAAGCTCATGCAGGAAAAGGACGAGTTGACGCGCATCGCCTATGAGCTGGCCGCCGACGCCCACGCCGAGAACGTTCGCTACATGGAAGTCCGCTATTCCCCCCTGTTGCACACGCGCCAGGGCCTGGAATATGACGAGATCGTCGCGGCGGTGCAGGCGGGACTGAACCGCGCCCGCCGCCAGTACGGCATCATCACCGGTCAGATCATCTGCGGGATCCGCCACATCTCGCCCCAGTCGAGCCTGGAGCTGGCCGAGCTTGCCGTGCGCTGGAAGGGCCGGGGCGTGGTGGGGTTCGACCTGGCCGGAGCGGAAAAGGACTTCCCGGCCAAGGACCATCTCGAGGCCTTCTACAAATGCCTGAACAACAACGTGAACCTGACCATCCATGCCGGCGAGGCTTTCGGTGCCCCCAGCATCCACCAGGCCCTGCACTACTGCCGCGCCCACCGCATCGGCCACGGCACCCACCTGATCGAGGACCCCGACCTGATGCAGTGGGTCAACGACCACCGCATCCCCGTGGAGATCTGCCTGGCGAGCAACCTGCAGACCAAGGCCATCCCTGACTACGCCAGCCACCCCATCCGGCGTTTCATGGAGGAGGGCCTGCGGGTGACGCTGAACACCGACAACCGCCTGGTCTCCGGCACCACCGTGACCAACGAGTACCGGCTGGCGGTGGAGAACTATGATCTGAACCAGGACGAGGTGCTGGGGTTGGTCATGAACGGGTTCAAGTCGGCGTTCCTGCCCCTGCGCGACAAGGTGCAACTGGTGGAGCAGGTGCTGGCGGAGTTTGCGGCGTTGGGGGTGGAGTTCTCCGGAGCCATCTCCCGCCGCCGCCGCACCTATCTCTAGCCCGAATTATTCATGAAGGAGCGTAGCGAGGATGAGGAAACAGCGCGACAGGAAAGGGGCTCGCAAGGATTTGCGAGGGAGGCGTACCCGGTGCGGTACGTTGACCGAGCAAATCCGAGAACGCCTTTCCTGTCGCGCTGTTAACCATCCGCAGTAGCTCCTTCATGAATAATTCGGGCTAGGCTTGTGCCCTCGAAATTGTGCCCCGCCTTGGCGCCGAACGGCCTTATCAGTCTTAACTTATTGTATCACAGTATATTATATGTTTCGATAGCGCCTCCGGCGGATATGGCGCCTGCACCCTTCACCATGGACCGCACGATTCTTCTATCTGGTTATTTGACAGGTGGTTAATGCGGCGGTGGGTAGTGCGCTTCCTCAAGGAACACAATTTCGAGGGCACAAGCTACAGGAGACGGGTGAGGAGGCAGGTGATGTCCACCACCGCCCACAGCCCCAACCCCCTGTACATCGCCCGCTCCCATTGCGCCGAGGACATCCGTCCCCTGCGCCCGAACAGCAGCAGGCCGTGGCCCAGCCACAGGACCAGGGCCGCAGCCAGGAGCAGGTGGGCGGAGCGCCAAGCGCCCGGCGCGCCGAAACCGGCCAGCAGGGCGATGGCCGCCGCCGCGCCCAGGACCAGCGACAGGATCAGCGACCGGCCGATTCCCAGGGCCGTGGCCAGGGTGCGGTCTCCCCGGTCCAGGTCCTCGTCCCGCTGGTAGATCTGGGTCAGGGGATAGAACGATCCGAACAGCAACCCGAATCCCACCGCGATCAGGACCGGTGAGATGCTGACGGCGCTTCCGGGTCCGATGACCCCGGTGGCCCCGGTGGCTGCGGCGGCGGCGGTGGCCGCGGTGGCCGCGGCCGCCCGGCCAGCCAGCAGGCCGGCGGCGGTGGTTCCGAAGCCGTAACCGGCCATGTTGACCAGCAGGTCCAGGCCCGGCCGGCTCTTCCAGCGCGCCCGGGGGTGGGAGTACAGCCAGGACAGCGCCACGCAGAGACCCGTCAGCAGGCCAAACCCGGGAGAGACCAGTAAAGCGCCCAGCACCGCGCCGGTAAGCATCCAGGCCAGGGCGAAGGACGCCAGGCCCGGGGGC
>JALUJS010000112.1 GCA_027056825.1 Candidatus Krumholzibacteriia bacterium
AACTCCATCGTCAAGTCCGATCCCCGCATGCCCTTCGGGGGAGTCAAGATGAGCGGACTGGGCCGCGAGCTGGGGCGTTTCGGCCTCAGGGAATTCGTGAATATCAAAGGTCTAAATATTTATCCCGCTGACAGTTGACGCTTGGCCCGCATTATTGAATCGCCTTGCGGGATCGCGTAGCGATTCAATAATGCGGGCTAGCGGAATGCGGGGTGCCCGGTGATCTCCGCGCCCACGATGAGCGTGTGGATGTCATGGGTGCCCTCGTAGGTCCGGACCGACTCGAGGTTGGCCATGTGGCGGCCGGGGGAGAACTCGCCGGTCACACCGGCGGCGCCCAGGATGTCCCGGGCCTGGCGGGCGCACTGCAGGGCCATGTCCACGTTGTTGCGCTTGGCCAGCGAGACCAGCGGCACCTCGTTGACCCCCGCGTCCTTGAGGCGCCCAAGCTGCAGGGTGAGGGCCTGGGCCTTGGTGATCTCGGTGAGCATGCCCACCAGCTTGTCCTGGACCAGTTGGAAAGAGGACAGGGGACGGGAGAACTGGGTGCGGGCCCCGGCGTACTCCAGGGCGGTGGCGAAGCAGTCGCAGGCCGCGCCCACGGCGCCCCAGGCGATGCCGTAGCGGGCCTCGTTGAGGCAGGACAGGGGAGCGCGCAACCCCCTGGCCCCGGGCAGGCGGGCGCTGTCCGGCACCCGCACCTCGTCCAGGACCAGCTCGCCCGTGTCGCTGGCCCGCAGGCTCCACTTGCCGTGGACCGGCGCGGTGGAAAAGCCCGGCGTTCCTCTTTCCACCAGGAATCCCATGACCCCTTCGGGTCCGCGGGCCCATACCACGGCCACGTCGGCCAGGTCGGCGTTGGTGATCCACAGCTTGTTGCCGTGCAGGATCCAGTCCTGGCCGTCGGGAACGGCGGTGGTTTCCATGCCGCCCGGATCGGACCCGTGATCCGGTTCGGTCAGGCCGAAGCAGCCGATGCTGCGGCCGGTCGCCAGCTCCGGCAGCCACCGGCGCTGCTGTTCAGCGGAGCCGTAGGTGGCGATGGGCCACATCACCAGGCTGCCCTGCACCGAGACGAAGCTGCGCAGCCCGCTGTCGCCCCTTTCCAGCTCCCGGCAGATCACGCCGTAGATGGTGTGGCTCAGTCCGGGGCATGACGGCCCGGTGATGGACGCGCCCAGCAGGCCCAGTTCGCCCAGGCGGGGGACCAGGTCCACCGGAAAGGTGCCGGCGTCGAAGTGCTCCTGGACCACCGGGCGGAATTCCCGGGTGACGAAATCGCGCACCACGTCGCGCACGGCGCGTTCCTCGTCCGACAGGGTGGCGTCCAGGCGGTAGAAATCCACGTCCGGCAACAGGGGCATGTCAGATCTGCTCCACGGCGACGACTTCGGGGATGGCGGCCTTGAGGCGGGCTTCGATGCCCTGCTTGAGGGTCATGGTGCTCATGGGGCAGCTGCCGCAGGCGCCCATGAGGCGGACGATGACGACCCCGTCGTTGAAGTCGATGAATTCCACATCGCCGCCGTCGTTCTGCAGGGCGGGCCGGATCTCATCGAGCACCGCCTGGATCTTTTCCTTCATGAATTCGCCTCCGGATGGGGTGGAAGTTCCCCCCAAACTAAACACGGGCCCCGGGAGGGTCAACCGGTTGGCCTTGTGCCCGCGCCGGGATTGGCCTAGAATCCCGGCGCGGCGGGACGGTCCGCCGCACCGAAGGAGCCTGCGCACGTGGTTACGGAGAACATCAGCAGTGAACTCGCAGCCCTGCGCGACCTGGTGCGCGAGGCCGCCGCGGTGGTGGGAGACGCCCTGGAAGGGGCGAGCCCCGTGGCCGCCAAGGGCGGCACCGAATTCGTCACCGAGGCCGACCGTCGCAGCGAGGAACTCCTGCTGGAGGGCCTCGGCCGCCTGTTTCCCGGTGAGGCGGTGATGGCGGAAGAATCCGGGGACCATCCCGGCCGCGCCGGCCGAGCCTGGTTCGTCGATCCTCTCGATGGGACCACCAATTTCGCCCACGGCTATCCCTTCTACTGCGTCTCGGTGGGCGCGCGCGACGAACAGGGCCTGCAACTGGCCGCGGTCTGCGCGCCGGCTTTGGGCGAGTTCTACCTCGCCGAGCGGGACCGGGGCGCCCACCTGCTGTCCCTGCGCACCGGCGCCGGACGCTCCCTGCCGGTCCGCGGCGCGGTTCCCCTGTCCGGGGCCCTGTTGGCCACCGGCTTCCCCTACGTGCGGGACGACCTGGTGGTCCGCAACACGGGGCTCGTGCGCGCCTTCCTGCAGGCTCCCTGCCACGGGGTGCGGCGGGCCGGCAGCGCGGCCCTGGACCTCTGCCACGTGGCCGCCGGCCGGCTCGACGGGTACTGGGAGTTCCGCCTGCGTCCCTGGGACACCGCCGCGGGCGTCCTGGTGGCCCGCGAGTGCGGGGTTGCTGTCACCCGCGCGGACGGGACCACCGAGGAATTGCCCCATGCTGATATCCTGGCCGCCCCGCAGCCCCTGCACGCGGCCATGCTCGAGGTGCTGACCCGCGAAGGAGGGCCCTGATGGACCTGCCCGCCGCCCTGACCGGCACCCCGTGGTCGCTTCTGCCCCCGGTGCTGGCCATCGGCCTGGCCCTGTGGAAGCGGCAGGTGGTCGTGGCCCTGGTCCTGGGGGTGTGGGTCGGCGCCCTGCTGCTGACGGGCAATCCCTTTACCGCCGCGCTGCGCCTGGGGGACCGGTACCTCGTCAGCGCCCTGGCCGACCCGGACCACGCCTCCATCGTCCTGTTCTCCACCATCCTGGGCGGCATGGTGGGCGTCCTGGCCCGCAGCGGCGCCACCGCCGGCATCGTGCACGCCCTGCGCCGCGCGGTGACCGGCCGGCGCGGCGGCCAGGTCTCCACCGCGGCCATGGGCACGGTGATCTTCTTCGACGACTACGCCAACACCCTGCTGGTGGGATCGACCATGCGGCCGCTCACCGACCGCTTGCGCATCTCCCGGGAAAAGCTGGCCTGGCTCGTGGACAGCACGGCCGCGCCGGTCACCTCGGTGGCCGTGGTCTCCACCTGGATCGGCTTCGAGGTGGGACTCATCCAGGACGCCATGGCCAAGCTGCAGGACGGCGGTACGGCCTACACGTTCTTCCTGCGCACCATCCCCTACAGCTTCTATCCCCTGCTGACGCTTTGCCTCGTGTACATGGTGAGCCTCAGCGGACGTGATTTCGGACCCATGCTCAAGGCCGAACGCCGCGCCTGGCGGACCGGCAAGGTCCTGGCGCCCGGCGCGCGGCCGGCCAGCGACCTGCCGGGTTCCGGGGACGGGAACGAGGGCGTCGATCCGGGGCGGGGGCAGGCCCATCCGCTGCTGGGCGGCCTGCCCATCCTGGCGGTGATTCTGGCCACCGCCGGGGGGCTGTACTTCGGGGGGTTGCACGAGGCCCGGCTGGCGGGTCTGAACCACCCGGACCTGCGCGCCATCCTGAACCACGCCGACAGTTTCAAGGTCCTGATGTGGGCTTCGGTGGCCGGGGCCGCCCTGGCCATCCTGCTGAACGTGGGCGCCAGGCGGCTGACCCTGGCCGAGGCCATGGACGGGTTCAGCGAGGGCTGTCGCGCCATGCTCATCGCCGTGACGATCCTGATCCTGGCCTGGTCGCTGGGGGCGGTGTGTGACGACCTGGACACCGCCGGATACCTGGTGCGGATCGCCGGCGGCCTGCTCTCGCCGCGGCTGTTGCCGGCGGTGATCTTCGTCCTTGGCGCCGCGGTCAGCTTCGCCACCGGCACCAGTTGGGGAACCATGGCCATCCTCATGCCCCTGGTCTACCCCCTGGGGGCCAAGCTGCCGGTGGAGGCGGGCCTGCCCGCCGGCATCGCCACGGCGATCCACCTGGCCTCGGTGCGGGCGGTCATGGCCGGGGCGGTTTTCGGGGACCACTGCTCGCCCATCTCCGACACCACCATCATGTCGTCCCTGGCCGCGGGTTCCGACCACGTGGACCATGTGCGGACCCAGATGCCCTACGCCCTGGCTGTGGCCCTGGTCGCGGTGGTCTGCGGTTACCTGCCCGCGGGCTTCGGCCTTTCGCCCTGGCTGTCCCTGGCCCTGGGCGCGGGCGCCCTCGCGGTGCTGCTGTGGTGGCGCGGCCGGGGCCCCGGCATGCCGGAGGAGGACACCGCGTGAACGGCATCGTCACCCTGACCACCGATTTCGGCCTCCGGGATCCCTGGGTGGCCGAGGTCCGGGGCGCGGTGGCCTCGGTGTGGGCCCGGTATCCGGGCTTCCGGGGCCAGGTGGTGGACCTGGGCCACGACCTGCCGCCCCATGACGTGCGCGCGGCCGCCTGGTTCCTGCGCCGGGCCACGGAGGCCTGGCCCCGCGGCACGGTCCACCTGGCGGTGGTGGATCCGGGGGTGGGCACGGAGCGGCCCGCGGTGGCCTGCCGCCGCGACGGGGTGATCTTCGTCGGCCCCGGCAACGGCCTGTTCGGGTTCCTCGCCGAGAGCGGACCGGTGGAGGTCGTGCACCTGGACAATCCCCTGTGGCGCGGCCATCCGCGCACCGGGATCCTCTCGAGGACCTTCCACGGGCGCGATCTTTTCGCGCCGGCAGCGGCGCACCTGGCCGCCGGGGCGCAACTCCAGCAGGCCGGACCGCCCGGGTGCGAGGCCGATCTGGGCAAATTGCCCGCTCCGGCAACGGGGTCGCGGCAGGCTGCGATCGTGTGGATCGACCGCTTCGGCAACGCCGTCACGGACTTGGAGCGGAACAGCGCCCTGGGACGCGAACTGGAGGGCGGCGGCACGGTCCTTGCGGCGGGAGCGCCGGTGGCCGGACCGGTGACCGCCTACGGGTCCGCACCCGGGCCGGATCCGTTCTGGTACTGGGGCAGCGGCGGCACCCTGGAGATCGCGGCCGCCGGCGGTCGGGCCGCGGACCTGCTGGGACTGGTCCCGGGGCTGGTCCTCGAGGTGCCCGCTACCTAGATTCATGGCTGAAACGTTTCCTGACCCCACGGGAGAGCCCATGCGCGACTTTCCGAGCAGATCCCCAGCGGCGGCCGCGGCCGCCATCCTGTGCCTGGCGTTCCTGGCCACCGGTTGCGGAGGCCCCAAAATCGTCATGCACTATCCCGGCGAGACCCTCGACTTCAGCCAGGGCGGTCTGCGCACCCCGACCCTGTTCATCGACAAGGTCACGGACATGCGC
>JALUJS010000113.1 GCA_027056825.1 Candidatus Krumholzibacteriia bacterium
CGGATGGCCTGGGCCCTGGGCTGCGAGGACCTGGAGGAGGCGGTCGAACGCATCCGCGAGCCCCTGCGCATGGGGCCTCCCGCCGGCCTGTGGGACCGGATCCGCATGCTGGGCAAGCTGAAGGAGGGGGGCGGGACGACGCCGCGCTCGGTGGGCGGGGGGGCCTGCCAGCAGGTGGTGGTCCGGGGCGAGGAACTGCAGCGGCGCGGCCTGCTGGACATCCTGCCGGTGCTGACCACCTGGCCGGGCGACGGCGGGCCCTACATCACCCTGCCCCTGGTGATCACCCGCAACCCGGAGAACGGCCGCCGCAACATCGGCATGTACCGCATGCAGGTCTTCGACGGGGTGACCACGGGCATGCACTGGCAGGTCCACAAGACCGGCGCGGCCCACTACGAGGCCTACGAGAAAGCGGGCGCGCGGATGCCCGTGTGCGTGGCCATCGGCGGTCCGCCGGCCTTGACCTACGCCGCCACCGCCCCGCTGCCGCCGGATATCGACGAGGCCCTGTTCGCGGGGTTCATCAGCGGACGGCCCGTGGCCATGACCAGGGCCGTGACCTGCGATCTGGAGGTGCCCGCGGAGGCCGATTTCGTCATCGAGGGCTACGTGGATCCGGGCGAACGCCGCCTGGAGGGCGACTTCGGCGACCACACCGGGTGGTACAGCCTGGCCGAGGAATTCCCCGTCTTCCACGTCACGGCCATCACCAGCCGGCGGGATCCTGTCTATCCGACGACCATCGTGGGCAAGCCGCCCATGGAGGACGGCTGGCTGGGCTGGGCCACCGAGCGGCTCTTTTTGCCCCTGCTGCAGGTGCCGCTGCCGGAAGTCGTGGACTACCACCTTCCGGTGTCCGCCTGTTTCCACAACCTGGTCATCGTGGCCATCGACAAGCGCTACCCGGGCCACGCCCGCAAGGTCTGCCAGGCCCTGTGGGGCACCGGGCAGATCATGTTCTCCAAGGTCATCGTGGTGGTGGACGCGGATGTGGACGTGCACGATGTCAACGACGTGCTGTGGCGCGTGACCGGCAGCATCGACCCGGCGCGTGACGTGTTCTTCAGCGAGGGTCCCATCGACCAGCTGGACCACGCCACGAACCTGGCCTGCTACGGCGGCAAGATGGGCATCGACGCCACGCGCAAGCTGCCGGGCGAACAGGGATTCGAGCGGGAGTGGCCCGACCTGGTGGCCATGGATCCGGACGTGGACGCGGCGGTGGAAAAACGCTGGGCCGACCTGCTGGGCCGGTTGCGGGACGGCGGCCGATGAGCGGCTTCGAGGAGGTCCACGGCCGGGACGAGTCCTGGGCCGTCCGCGACCGCGCGGCCCACAGCCGGTCCGTGCGCGCCATGTTCGCCCGCATCGCGCGTGTCTATGACTTCATGAACCACCTGCTGAGCCTCAACCGCGACCGCGCCTGGCGCCGGCGGGTGGCCGCGCTGATGGACGCCGGCACGGGCGAGGTCCTGGACCTGTGCGCCGGCACCGGCGACCTGGCCCTGGAGATCATGGGGGCGGGCAAGGGCACGGCCTGGATCGCGGCGGATTTCTGTCCCGAGATGCTCACCGGATCCGCCGGGAAACCGGGCGCCGACCGCCTGCTGCTGACCGCCGCGGACGCCATGGTCCTGCCTCTGGGCGACGGCTGCGTGGACGCGGTGACGGTGGGCTTCGGGGTGCGCAACTTCGCCGACGTGCGGCGGGGGGTGGAGGAGATCGCCCGGGTCCTGCGGCCGGGCGGCCGGCTCCTGGTGCTGGATTTCTTCCGGGACGATCCGCGGGGCTCAGGGCAGGCGCGGGGCGTGGCCGCTCCCCTGCGTATCCTGCTGAACGTCTTCGTGCCCCTGGTGGGTCGGGTGGTGGGCCGCGACGGCTCGGCCTACGGCTACCTCAGCCGGAGCATGGCCGCCTTCATGACCCCCACGGAATTCGCCGCGCTGCTTGAAGAGCACGGTTTCACCGATCCGGTCATCGATCGGCAGACCTTCGGCATCGCCCACATCGTCGCCGCGCGGAAAAAGGAGCGGTCATGAGCGGCGGCAAGGCCATCGGGGTGGGGTGGACCGGGGCCAGCGGCCTGGTGTACGGCGTGCGCCTGGTGGAGGTTCTGCTGCAGGCCGGCCGGGACGTGGACCTGGTGGTTTCACAGGCGGTGGCCCAAACCGCGCCCGTGGAACTGGAGCGTGCGGTGGAGGATGTCATCGCCGGGCTGAAGGACTGCGGGTCGGGCAGCCTGCGCGCCTGGGACTTGCGGGACTTCTCCTCGCCCCTGGCCAGCGGATCGGCCTCCGGCGGCGCACTCGTGATCGCGCCCTGCACCATGGGCACGGCCGGGCGCATCCTCGCCGGCACCAGCGAGACGCTGCTGCTGCGCGCGGCGGACGTGTGCCTGAAGGAGCGCCGGCGGCTGATCCTGGTGCCCCGCGAGACCCCGCTGGGCACGCACCACCTGCAAAACCTGGCGCGCCTGAGCGAACTGGGCGCACTGGTTATTCCCGCCGCCCCCGGGTTCTATCACCGGCCCCGGACCATCGCCCATCTGGTGGACTTCATCGTCCAGAGGGTCTGTGATCACTTGGAGGTGCCGGTGAACCTGGTAAGGCGTTGGGGCGCTGGGGATTGAATTTTTGGATCATTTTATCTTGATAGTTTATTAACATTCCCCGATACTGTGACAAAACCATGATGACGGTTTCTTCAACCGGAGGTTTCGACCATGTCGCGCTCCCTGTGTTTCGCCCTCGTGCTGGGCCTGCTGCTCGGCGGCCAGGCCTGGGCCACCCCCTCGACCTGCGAGGACTGTCACGCCAAGATCACGCCCATGCTGGTCAAGGACTTCAACCGCGGTGTGATGTCCCAGGAGATGGACTGCACCGGTTGCCACGGCGAGGCCCACACGGGCATGGACGATGTGGACAAGGCCACCCTGCCCACCATCGAGACCTGCGCCGAGTGCCACGAGGACCAGGCTGCGCAGTACCTGTCGGGCAAGCACGCCCTGGGCCAGATCGCCCTGGACGCCATGCCCTATACCCACATGCAACCCATGGCCTTTACCTCGGGGCAGAAGGGGTGCGGCGGTTGCCACACCCTGGGCCTGACCGACCAGTCCAAGCGCGAGAGCGAAGGCCGCAAGTACTACAAGTACGGCATGGACTGCCAGAATTGTCATACGCGGCACGCCTTCAGCAAGGCCGAGGCCCGCGAGCCCGAGGCCTGCAAGACCTGCCACATGGGCTTCGACCACGCCCAGTGGGAGATGTGGTCGGGCAGCAAGCACGGCGTGACCTACCTGATGAACCGCGCCATCGATCCGGACAACCGCGACCGCGCCCCCACCTGCCAGGATTGCCACATGCAGGAAGGCAACCACCGCGTCATGTCCGCGTGGGGCTTCCTGGCGGTGCGCCTGCCCGAGCAGGACGAGGAGTGGATGGGCTACCGGGTGAGCATCCTCAAGGGCCTGGGCGTGCTGGATCCCGACGGTAATCCCACCGGGCGCCTGGACGTGGTCAAGGCCGGCAACGTGGCCCGCCTGACGGCCGAGAGCTTCCAGGAAGAACGCCAGCATTTCGTCGACGCGTGCGAGAAGTGCCACAGCCCCAACTTCGTGGCCGAGAACTTCAAGAACGCCGACCAGATGGTCAAGGAGGCGGACAAGCTCTTCGCCGAGGCCATCGAGATCGTCGCGGGCCTGTACCAGGACGGCCTGATCAGCAATCCCGAGCGGCCGGGCGCGAAGTATCCCGACCTGCTGACCTTCTACGACGTGCCGACCCACGTCGAGGAGGTCCTGTACGAGATGTTCATGGACCACCGCATGAAGGCCTTCCAGGCCACCTTCCACATGAACCCGGACTACGCCACCTGGTACGGGTTCGCCAAGATGAAGAAGGACCTGGTGGAGATCCGCGAGCTGGCCGCGGACATGCGGGCCAAGGCCGGCAAGTAGGATCGCCTCGCGGAACCAGGTGCCGATGATGGAGCGGGGGCCCTGCGGGGTCCCCGTTCTTGCTGCGGTGCGGATGCCGGTGTAGTTTCTGCGGGTCGCCGACCGCCCCCTGCCGGACCGTCGAAAGGATTTCCGTGAACCTGGTCGCCCGCTACGCCTCGCTGGTCAAGTTCGAGCACACCATCTTCGCCCTGCCGTTCGCCCTGATCTCGCTGCTGACCGCCGCGGAAGGGCGACCGCCCCTGCCGGTGCTGGGCTGGGTGCTGGCGGCCATGGTGGGCGCCCGCAGCGCGGCCATGGGCTTCAACCGCCTGGCCGATCGCCGGATCGACGCCGCGAACCCGCGCACCGCCGACCGCGACCTGCCCGCCGGCCGGGTCTCGGTGACCGGGGCCGCAGTATTCGTCGTCCTGTCCTGCCTGTTGCTGGTGGTCGCCGCCTGGCGGCTCAATCCCCTGTGCCTGAAGCTGAGCCCGGTGGCCCTGGTGGTGGTCCTGGGCTATTCCCTGACCAAGCGGTTCACCCACTGGTCGCACCTGGTGCTGGGCCTGGGGCTGGCCATCGCCCCGGTGGGCGCGTGGCTGGCGGTCACCGGCGCGTTCGCCCCGTTCCCGCTGTGGCTGGCCGCGGGGGTGATGTTCTGGGTGGCGGGTTTCGACACCATCTACGGGTGCCAGGACGTGGACTTCGACCGCCGCGCGGGACTGCACAGCCTGGCCGCCCGCTTCGGGGTGGAGCGGGCCCTGGTGATGTCGCGCGTCTTCCACGTGCTGGCCGTCGGATTCGTGGCCGGGGCTTTCCGGCGCGCGGTTCCCCTGGGAACGGTGTCCCTGCTGGGCGTGCTGGCCATGGTCGGGCTGCTGGCCTGGGAGCAGGCCCTGGTGCGCGGGGGTGACCTCAGGCACATCGACAAGGCGTTCTTCACCATCAATTCCTGGATCGGGATGGTGCTGCTGGGGGCGGTGCTGGCGGATCTCTACCTCGTATAGGTTGAATGTTCTCTCCGTCTTCCCGCCCCGTCCAGGGGACGCAGGCCGCCGACTTCCTGTCGGCGGCCTGCTCGGCCCTCGGGCCCTCCCGACATCCGTGTCTCACGGACCCTCGGGACGCCCCTGGACCGGGCGGGAAGACGGAGAGAAGCACAACCGACCGGGATGGAGATCCGCCGGCACCGCCCGGTCCAGGGGCGTCCCGAGGGTCCGTGAGAC
>JALUJS010000114.1 GCA_027056825.1 Candidatus Krumholzibacteriia bacterium
GGCCGGGCTCGGGCCGGTGGTGGAGATCCACACCCGCGACGGCGCCGTGGCCATGGGGGAGGTGACCCGGCAGGAGGACTACCGGCCCGAGCCCGGCCTGGCCGAAGGGCTTGACGGCGATACGGCCCGGGCGGTGCGCGAGGAACTGGCCCGCCGGGACGGGCGTCTGCACCGCCGCCTGGTGCGGACGGGCAACTTCGAACTGACCGGAGAGCATTTCCGCTGGATCGCCGACTACATGATCACGCCGCAGGGCGAGACGCGACCGCCGTGGGCAGTGGTTTTCGAGCGCGTGGCCTGGGGCCGCTTCTACGGCACGCCCGTCGCGTTCGTGGCCGACGATTCGGTGCTGGCCACCGCACCGGCCGCGGTCTGGGAGCTGTACCGCCGTCATCACCACGGCCACGGCCGGGATCCGGACGGCGGACCGGTCTACGCCATCCGCGCCGGGACCGCCGACGGCCAAACCGAGGACATCGCCCTGCGGGACATCGTGCGCGCCTATCCGGCCAATCGCCTGACCCCGGCCGGCAAGGTGGGGCTGTATCTCGCCCGCTGGGGAGAGTTCCTGACGGCCGAACCGCGCGAGGCCAACAGCGAGGGCGGCGTGTTCCCGGCCATCTTCGGCACGGTGCTGATGACCCTGGGCATGACCATCCTGGTGGTGCCCTTCGGTGTCATGTCCGCCCTGTACCTGCGGGAGTACGCCAAACAGGGCTGGTTGACCAGCGCGGTGCGCATCTCCATCAACAACCTGGCCGGGGTGCCGAGCATCGTCTTCGGCGTGTTCGGCATGGGGTTCTTCAGCTACTTCGTGGGCGGCCGCATCGACGCCCTGTTCTTCGCCGACAGGCTGCCCAACCCGACCTTCGGCACCGGCGGCATCATGTGGGCCTCGTTGACCCTCGCGCTGCTGACGCTGCCGGTGGTGATCGTCGCCACCGAGGAGGCCCTGGCGGCGGTGCCCGATTCCATGCGCGAGGGATCCTTCGCCTGCGGGGCCACCAAGTGGCAGACCATCCGCAGGGTCATTCTGCCGCGGGCACTGCCGGGGATCATGACCGGGGCCATCCTGGCCATGGCCCGCGGCGCGGGGGAGGTGGCGCCGCTGATGCTCGTCGGAGCGGTCAAGCTGGCGCCGGACCTGCCCCTGGACCTGCACTTCCCGTTCCTGCATCCGGAACGCAGCTTCATGCACCTGGGCTTCCACATCTACGACCTGGGCTTCCAGAGCCAGAACTCGGAGGCCGCCAAGCCCATGGTCTTCACCACCACGCTGCTGCTCATGGGGATCGTGCTGTTCCTCAACGCGGCGGCCATCCTGCTGCGCGGCCGGCTGGCGCGCAAGTACACGGGGTCGAAATTCTGATGAACGCACCGGAATTCCAGCGCAATCCACAGACCGCCGCCACCGCGGCGGCATCCGACCGTCTGGCCACCATCGCCGCCGGCGAGGTGGTGCCCACCGAGATCCATGACGAGGTCCTGGCCGAGGAGCCGCTGATCACCATCGACGGCTTCAATCTCAGCTACGGTCCCAAGCAGGTGCTGTTCGACATCGGCATGCCCATTCCCCGGGGCAAGGTGACCGCCCTGATCGGGCCCTCAGGCTGCGGCAAGAGCACCCTGCTGCGTTCGGTCAACCGCATGAACGACCTCATCGACACGGTGTCGGTGTCCGGCCGCATCGCCCTGTCGGGGGACGACGTGTACGGCAAGGGCGTGGACGTGATCGAACTGCGCCGGCGCATGGGCATGGTCTTCCAGAAGTCCAATCCCTTCCCCATGAGCATCCGGGAGAACGTGGTCTACGCCCTGCGCATCAACGGCGAGCGCAACCGGGCCGTGCTGGACGCGGTGTGCGAGAAGGCCCTGCGCGGGGCCGCCCTGTGGGACGAGGTGAAGGATCGCCTGGACGAGAGCGCCCTGGGCATGTCCGGCGGCCAGCAGCAGCGCCTGTGCATCGCCCGGGCCATCGCGGCCGAACCCGAAGTGCTGCTCATGGACGAGCCCTGCAGCGCCCTGGATCCCATCGCCACCACCCGCGTGGAGGAGCTGATCCTGCGCCTGCGCGGGGACTACACCGTGCTGATCGTCACGCACAACATGCAGCAGGCCTCCCGCGTCAGCGACTACACGGCCTTCATGTACCTGGGCCAGGTGGTGGAGTACGGACCGACGGCGCAGCTGTTCACCAACCCGCACCTGCGCGAGACCGAGGACTACATCACCGGGAGGTTCGGGTGAGCAGAGGCCATGGGTGAAGGGGCGTTGCGAAACGTCCTCGCCGCTGCGCGGCTGCGGAATGTTTCGTCGGGAACCCTGCCGGTGAAGGTGGTGGCGCCGGGATGTCCGGAAGGGGATTGCGGGAGAAGAGGAGGGGGCCTGACGGCCCCCTCCCGGTTTGCAGCCGAAGCTGCCGGGCTGATGATGCCGGAGCTAGAAGCCCACCGTCATCCCCGTGGCGTAGGTGATGATCTGGCCGGTCAGGTCGCCGTAGACGTAGGTCTGGTCGTCCTGCAGGTCGATCAGGTTCACCGAGCCGTACAGGCTGGCGCGCTTGTCCAGCTTGTAGTTCATTCCCAGGGTGCCCTCCAGGGTCTTGTACTCCAGATCACTGTAATCGCTGATCACCGTGAAGTCGTACGCTCCCTTGGAATCGCCCACGTGATCGGGGCTGATCTGGACGTCCGCGGGGATGTCATCGGGCAGGGGCAGGTCGAAGGGATCGAAGCTGCCCTTGGCGATGGTGTAGACGCCCTCGAGGAAGAAGGTGACCTTCTCCGAGGCCGTCAGGTTTGCGTTGACGAAGAACACGTTGGTCGTGGTCGTGTAGTCGGACTGGGCGCTGGTCGAGTCGTACGATTCAAGCTCCGAACCGGAGCCTTCGATGTGACCGCCTCAGCCGTCGAAGATCGGTGGACACAGGTTCGCGTTGGACTGTACCCACATGTTGTCCCAGCCCAGGGTGAACAGCAGACGGTCCGAAGGGGCCGTCCACAGGTTGATCCCCGGCGAGAACAGGTCCCGCGTGTACTCGTACACGTTCAGGTCGTCGTTCTTGTCGTGGGAGTAGTTGACGAACGCGGACACCGAAGTTCGCGGCGACACCTGGTACGAGCCGCGCAGCGCGAACTGGTGCGCCTGGCTGGGCATGTTTGTGCCGTTGCCGTAGCGCTGTCGCTGGTAGTAGTAGACCCGGCCTTCGGCGGCGCCGCCGGTGTGGGCGCTGCCGACGCCCTGGAGGCTGCTCTCGCAACCGGCCCACGGGTTCATGTACGGCTTGTCCACGTTGGTGAAGGTGTAGGTGAAGTTGTAGTTGCCCTTCATGCCCAGGCGGGCGTTGTAGCGCATCTTCAAGCGGTTCACCGTGGTCTTGTTGGCGTAGGGCGCGGAGTCCACCAGGGTGGCCCCGGCGTTGCCAGGGTTGACGCCGTCGAACAGGTAGTTGGTCTGGCTCTGGGCCATGGCGTCCCGGTCGATGACCTGCAGGCGCCAGCTGAAGTTCAGGTGCTTGCGCTTGGCCAGCTTCCAGTTCAGGTTCAGGTCGCCCTGGGTGACGGTGCGGTTGGCCGCGGAGATGCGGTTCCAGTCGAAGTCCAGGTTGCCGTAGGTCGTGTCGTAGGCCCGGAAGTTGGGCAGATCCACGAGATAGTCGTCAACCTTGTCCTCGTAGGTCAGGAAGCGCGCCGTCAGTCGCCAGTCCGGGTTCAGCTTCACCGCGTATCCCGCGGAGACGGCGTGAACCTTCCCCTCGATGTTCGTGAAGCTGTTCACGGACTTGGTGTGGGTGTAGGCGCCCTTGAGGGTGCCCGCCCGGTCCAGGTCGATCTTGAGCGCCACGTTGTGGACGTCCTTCTCCGAGTCGGCGCTCTGACCGTAGGGGAGCGTGACGTCCTGGAAGATATCGCGCGAGGCGAATTCCTCGCCCAAGCCGCCGTTCACCGGGTGAATGGCGCTTTTCCAGTGGTGCTCCGGAGTACCGGCCTGGTCGTAGTAGTCCCGGCTTGTGTACTCGTACTGCACCGACGCCTTGCCCACGGTGCCGCGGATGCCCGCATGCCAGACCTCGGTCCTCTGGTCGATGCGCTGGGCGTCGCTTTCCACGTGGCAGAAGGCGCAGTGGTCGATGGTCATGGTCTGCTTGAAACCGCTGCGGGTCTGTTCGCTGTAACCGGCGAAGACCTGGGCGTCGGAATCGCAGAGATCGATGGTCACGTCGCCGTGGAATTTCTCGTACTGGATGAAGTAACGGCCCATGGGGTCGTTGTCGGTGTGGTAGACCTGCTTGCCGCCGGGCACGAAGTTCCCCTCGTCGTCCACGCCGGCCTCCCGGGCCTGCATGTTCTCCAGGTAGTCGTGGTCCATGTTGTGCATGAAGGAGTCGTAGCCGAATTCGGCCGAGATCCCCTGCTTGGTCCACATGGAGAAATCCAGGCTTTTGGTGGCGTTGTCCTCGTAGGTCAGGCCCACGGTGTAGAGGGTGTTGGGAGTGCCTCCGAAGAGGTCCAGGGCCATGGCGGCCATGACATCCTCGAAGTCTTCCAGGTTGACGTATTCACCGGCCCGCACGGGGTTGTCCGTGGAGTCGCTGATGTGGGCTCCCGCCGTGGCGGAGCCCATGACGAAACCACCGCCGTCGTCGGCCAGGCCGACGGGCGCCCAGCAAACCAGCAGGGCCGCGATGGTCATGAGCAGGATTCGCTTGTGCATTGTCACCTCGTCTTTCATGGCCGTTAGCGGTTCAACGCCCGGCCCTGTCCGGTGATGGACTGGGAGGGCAGGTCCGTACCGTGGATGGACTGATGGCACTGGGTGCACTTGGTCAGCATCACCCGTTTCATGCTGTCGTAGTGGGAAGTCCCCGTCAGGCCCCCGTAGTTGGGATCGGTGTTCACCACGCCGTCGGGGGCGGAGAAATCGCCCTCGTAGCCGGCCAGGATGCTGTGGAAGTGGGGCTCGTGACACTGCAGACAGACGAAGGGCTCGTTCTGGATGAGCAGGTTGTTGGCCACCGCGCCGTGCGGGTCGTGGCAGATCCGGCAGTCTTCCTCCACGGGCGAATGCTCGAAGATGAAGGGGCCGGCATACTGCGTGTGGCAAGCCAGGCAGGCGTCGCGGGTCATTTCGCCGTCGGCGATGCCCTGCATG
>JALUJS010000115.1 GCA_027056825.1 Candidatus Krumholzibacteriia bacterium
CACCGGGGTGGACGTCACCACCTACACCGACAGCGGGCTTGCCCCCCACACCCGTTACTACTACCGGGTGCGGGCCTACAACAGCACCCTCGGCCTGGTCTCCCACTACTCCAACACCGCCAGCGCGGTGACCACGGTGGCCGATTACCAGCCGCCGGCGATGGAGTACTTCTACAACTCCGCCTTTGACGACGACGACTACGCCGCCGCCGTGGCCGTGGGACCGGACAACGACCCGGTGGTCACCGGCCGTTCCTACGAGGACCTCGGCATGGGTTTCGACTACCTGACCGTCAAGGTGGACCGCCTCACCGGCCAGAAGCTCTGGGAGGCCCGCTACGACGACCCGGACGGCGAGGGCGACATCGCCACCTGCGCGGCGGTCGACGAGGCGAACGAGGTCTTTGTCTCGGGCTACGCCTCCCTGGCCGGGGCCAACGGCAACACCAACGACATCTGCACGGTCAAGTACGCGGCCGGCGGTCCTCCCGCATGGGGCAACCCCTACGAATGGCAGGCCCAGTACGACGGCCCGGGCGCAAGCGACGACCGCTCGGTGGCGGTGCAGACCGCGGTCGATCCCTCAGGCAGCGTCTTTGTCACCGGTTACGGGAGAAACAGTTCCGGCAACGACGACATCTACCTGCTCAAATACGATCCCGGCGGCGCCCTGCTCTGGCCCGCGGGCAACCCTGAGACCCCGGCCCCCTACGACGGCGGCGGCAACGACTACCCCAACGCCATGGCCATCGACCCGGACGGCAACGTGGTCGTCGTGGGCGAGACCTTTGTCAGCGGCAACGGCTACGACATATTCGTCCGCAAGTATGACGGCGCCACCGGAGCCCCGCTCTGGACCCGGATCATCGACTACGCCCACGGCTGGGACGTGGGCAACGGCGTGGCCGTGGACCGCGGCGGCAACATCTACGTCGCCGGCGAGGTCACCAACGCGGCCGGCGACGTGGACGGCTACCTGATGCGGCTCGATCCGGCCGACGGCAGCGACGTCTGGTCCGGGCCGGTGCTCTTGCAGGGGGCGGCAGGCGGCGACGACACCTTCAGCCGGATCGCGGCCGACGTCAACGACGGCCAGGTGGTGGTGGCCGGCACGGTGCTCACCTCCGCCGGCAACGACGACTTCCTGGTCAGGCGTTACCGTCCGG
This sequence comes from Candidatus Krumholzibacteriia bacterium, assembly GCA_027056825.1. Classification (GTDB taxonomy): domain Bacteria; phylum Krumholzibacteriota; class Krumholzibacteriia; order LZORAL124-64-63; family LZORAL124-64-63; genus JAHJTW01. The sequence continues at coordinate 1,167 of JALUJS010000115.1, forward strand.
ACGGCCAGCTCGTCTGGGAAAAACTCCTCGACCGGCCGGGCACCGACGACGTGCTCCAGGCCATGGCCATGGACCCCTCGGGCAACGTCTGCCTGGCCGGCCGCAGTGATTCCGGCGGCCTCACCAGCGACGTCATCGCGGTCAAGTACAGCTACGCCGGCGACATCCTCGGCGCCACCCTGGTGGACCGGGGCGCGAGCGACGAGGCGGCCGCGGCCGCGGCCGCCCGTTCCGGCGAGGTATGGGTCGCGGGCTACAGCGTCAACAGCGCGGGCAACGCCGACTACCTGCTCTTCGCCTGCAACGGCGACGACCTCATGGCCCCGTCGCCGTTCACGGCCACGGCCAACTACGTGGACGTGGTCCTGCACTGGCAAGAGAACGCCACCGACGCGGACGGTTACAACCTGCGCAAACAGCCGGGGAGCTGCGCCACGGCCGACCCCGCGGCCTGGGTGAGCCTGCCCTCCCAGCCCTTCGGCGCCGCCAGCTACACCGACACCGGCCTGGCCCCGCACCAGACCTTCTGCTACCAGATCCAGGCCTACCGGGGGAGCGAGACCTCCCGCTGGATCGAGACGGAGGCCACCACCACCGATCCCCCGGCCCCGGCAGACTTCACCGCCCAGGCCGCGGGCACCAACGCCATAAGACTCACCTGGACCGACAACATCGCGGGCGAGGAGGGGTTCCGGCTCTCCCGCTGCGACAACGGCGTCTGCAGCCAGGACTCAGATTTCACCGTCACCTTTCCGGACCTGGCCCCGGGCGCCACCTCCTTCCTCGACACCTCGGTCTGCGAGGGGACGAGCTACACCTACCGGCTGATCCCGGTGAGCAGCCAGTGGGCCGCCTACGCCTACGCCTATGCCACGGCCCAGCCCACGGCCAAGCAGCCGCCGGCCCTGCTCTCGGCCACGGCGGTGTCCGAGGGGCAGGTGGATCTCGCCTGGAGTGACTCCAACAGCGAGGAGACCGCCTTTGTGGTCTATTACTGCGCCGACCCGGGCAGCGGCTGCACCCCGGCCAACCCCGTCACCCTCGACCGGATAGCGGGCAGCGTCCTCGACCTGGAGATGGACGAGTCCTCCTGGACCCCGGGCGCGGCCGACGCCCTCGACTCGTCCGGCGCCGGTCACGACGCCACGGTTCACGGCACCTCCACCCCCGGGGTCTTCGACGGCAACGACGACTACCTCGACATCGGCGTCATCCCGGAACTGGTGGGCGCCGGCAGTTTTTCGGCCGAGGTCCGCTTTATGCGCGCGGCCGACCACCAGGAGACGGTCACCAACCACGGCACCCACAACGTGCTGGTGGCCCAGTCCTCCGCCACCCAGACCGACCACTTCGAGCTCGGCACCAGCGGCGGCGACATCGAGATATTCATCCGCGAGGCGGTCAACGACTGGCATTTCTTCACCATCCCGGCCGGGATCGTGGACGGGCAGTGGTACCACCTCCTGGTCACCTACGACGCAGCCGCGGCCAACGAGCTCAAGGTCTATCTCGACGGCTCCCTCATCTGGCAGACCGCGGACTGCGACGGCAACCTGACCATCAGCGATCTCGCCCCCTGGTCGGTGGGCCTGGCCCGGCCCGACGGCACCTCCAACCACCTCTGGGGTGATTTCGAGGGCGAGATCGACCGGGTGGTCCTCTACGGCCGCGCCCTGGACTCTACCGAGGCCGGGGAACACGCAAACGGCAACCTCCTGCCCCTGTTCGCCCGGGTGGAGCCGCTCGCGCCCGGCACCACCTACCGTTTCTGGGTCACGGCGAAGAAGAGCGATCCCGCGGCCTGTAACGGCGGCTGGGAGACCGACGAGGTCCTGGCCTCCACCGCGGCCTCCCTCACGGCCACCACCCCGGGCGTGGGCAGCGGCTCGGGCCTGGAGCCGGTGCTTCTGGGGGCGGACGTGGATCCGGCCGAGCCCACCACCAACGTGGACCTCACCTGGAGCGACCGCAGCGGCACCGAGGAGAAGTTCGTCATCGAGCGCTGCAGCGGCGACTGCAGCTCCTCATTTACCGCGGACCCGGGCTTCAGCGCCTCGGCCCCGGCCGATGCCACCTCTTTCACTGACGACTCCGCCTGCAACGGCACCTACAGCTACCGGGTGCGGGCGGCCCGGGACACCGCCCCGGCCTGGACCAGCGGCCCGAGCAACGTCCTGGTGGCCACCACCGGCTCGCCCCAGGCCCCGAGCTCCCTCGTGGACCCGCCCGAGCTGGTGAGCGAGTCCGAGGTCAGGCTCACCTTCACCGACAACAGCGTGGACGAGAGCGGGTTCGAGGTCCAGCGCTGCACCGGCTCCGGTTGCGCCTTCGCCGGCAGCGCCGACGGGACCGTGACCATCACCTTCCCGCCCCATCCCGGCACCGGCCAGGCCAGCTACATCGACAACACCGTCATCCCCGACCAGGTGTACCGCTACCGGGTGCGGGCGGTGAAGAACACCGGTTGCTCCTGGGCCACCGGCTGGAGCAACACCGCCACCATGGACACCGCCGCCTCCCAGCTCGGCTCCCTGACCCTGAACGGGGCCGCGGGCAACACCACCCAGGTCGGCCTCGGCTGGAACGACATCACCAGCCACGAGGGGGAATACCTCCTCGAACGCTGCGACCTGGCCGACTGTTCCGCCTGGCAGACGGATTTCTCCCTCTACCTGCCGCCAGACACCAGGGCACACACCGACACCTCTGCCGCGATATGCGCCGGCAGCTCCCATTCCTACCGGGTGAAGGCGCTCGTGAACGGCCTGTCCCGCAGCAATGGCGGCTGTTTTGCCAAACGGATGCGGATAGACGCCATCTCCCCGTATGTCCCGGGCGCGGTCACCGCGGTCAAGGTTGCCTACGACCCGGCCATGCGGCCGGACTTCGCCGACCTGCGGCTCTTCCGTTTCGACGACCCGTCCGGAACGGCCGGCGCCGAGATCCCCTACTGGATGGCCGGCAAGACCGACGGGGTCGAGGCCACCATCTGGTTCCGGCTCCCCTCCATCCCAGGGGAGATGTACCTCTACTACGGCAATCCCCAGGCCGGGCCGGTCAGCAACGGCGATGCGGTGTTCGATCTCTTCGACGACTTCGATGTCAACGGCGTTGATCATGGGAAATGGGTCGAGAACGACGACCCTGGCCTCGACAAGGTCAGCCAGGGCAACGGTGTCTTGCGCCTGAGGCAGTCGGGGTCAGCATCGGCATGGGGCCACCTCACTGCTGCAACGGCCCTGGACCGTTCCCAGACGGATCTTACCATGTACCACAGGATGAGGTCTCTTTCCTCGTCCACGTTCTCTGGGGATCTCCGCGCCGGCCTGCACACGGACAACACCAGCGGCAACTACGACTTCATGCACGGGTTCAGGCTTTCCGACAGGCGGATCCTGTATATCCAGGAAAATCCTTCATACTATTGGCTGAACACCTATCTCACCTACGACACCTACTACGAGTTCATGGTGACCGCGCGGGCGGCCGGGGGGGCGCAGTACCGTGTCCGCGGCGGAAGCGAGTTCCCGGATTGGCAGCTCGTCTTCGACACCACCGGCGCCTTCATCCCATTGGTGACGAGTTCTCCCTTGCGGCCGGCCTTCAGCGTCAGGACCGCAGATGCGGACGTCGACGTGGTCGCGGCCTTCACCGGCGAGCTCAACGAGGCCTCTCTCACGCTGGCTGCGGCCGAGGACACCGGCTGTGCCCCGGTCAGGGCTTGGGAGCTGTCGAGCAACCCGGTCAGCGTCACCACCCCGGCCGTTGCGGCGCCGGTGATGACCAGCGGCGCGGCCCTGTCCGAATCCGAGGCCGAGATCCGCTGGACCCCCCAGAACCTCGATTACAGCGGGGCGGTGGTCCAGTACTGTGAACACAGCGCCACGGTGGACTGCACCAGCGACGCCGATTTCAGCGACCGGGCCGATTTGTCTGGGATCACCGCCCCGCTGTAATCGAGG
>JALUJS010000116.1 GCA_027056825.1 Candidatus Krumholzibacteriia bacterium
CTGGTCAACGCGCCCCAGCTGCGCCGGGACATGGAGAGCGACGGCTCCATCTTCGCCACCACCAGCGATACCGAGGTCATCCTGCACATGCTGGCCCGCAGCGGCCAGGCCCGTTGGGAGGACGCCTTGGCCGAGGTCCTGCCGCGGGTCAAGGGGGCCTACTCGCTGGTCCTGCTGACGCGGGATCTGCTCATCGCCGCGCGCGACCCCTACGGTTTCCGGCCCCTGTGCCTGGGGCGCTTCCGCGACAGCTACGTGGTCGCCAGCGAGAGCTGCGCCTTCGACATCATCGGTGCGGAATACCTGCGCGACGTCGAGCCGGGGGAGATGGTCGTGCTGGGCCCGGGCGAGCTGGCCAGCCGGCGGCTGCCCCAGGAGGCGCCGGAGAAGCGGTGCGTCTTCGAGCACGTGTACTTCTCGCGGCCGGACAGCCGGGTGTTCGGGACCAACGTCGAGCACGCGCGCCGGCGCAGCGGCGAGATCCTGGGCCGTGAGGCCCCCGCCGACGCGGACCTCGTCTGCGCGGTGCCCGATTCCAGCAACACCGCGGCCCTGGGCTACGCCCGCGCCACCGGGCTGCCCTTCGAACTGGCCCTGATCCGCAACCACTACGTGGGTCGGACCTTCATTTCGCCCGCCCAGAAGGTGCGGGATATGTCCGTCCGCATTAAATTCAATCCGGTGGCCGAGGTGGTCGCCGGCAGGCGCGTGGTGGTGGTGGACGACTCCATCGTGCGCGGGACGACCATGCGCAAGCTGGTCAAGCTGATCCGGGCCGCGGGCGCGGCCGCGGTGCATCTGCGCATCGCCTCGCCGCCGGTGACCAATCCGTGCTACTACGGCATCGACACGCCCGTGCGCAACGAACTGATCGCCTCCAGCCACACGGTGGAGGAGATCGCTACGTACTTGAGGGTGGATTCCTTGGCCTACCTGTCCCTGGCGGGATTGCTGGAGGCCACGGGGCAGGGCGAGCGCTACTGCGACGCCTGCTTCACGGGAAACTACCCGGTGTCGTTTTCCTCGGCGCCCGACAAGCTGGTCTTCGACGACCACGCCGCAGGCGACGAGATACAGGTGAATCCCATGCCGCCGGAGGATTCGGGGCCGGAATAGACCCGAGAGGTGGATATATTGGCCGTCGATCTGCAGGCCGCCGCATCCTGGCGGCCGCGTTCTTGTTATGACGACCCGCGGGTGCTGGGCGAGACCCTGGTGCGCCGCGTCCTGCCACTGGTGTCGGCCCCGGGCCGCTACATCGGCGGGGAGCTGGGCGCCGTGCGCGAGGGGTTCGATCCCGCCTCCGCCAACATCCTGCTGACCTTCCCCGACGCCTACGAGGTGGGCATGTCCCACCAGGGCCTGCGCATCCTCTACCACCTGCTGCGGGGGATGGAGGGGGTGTTCTGCGACCTGGCCTTCGCGCCCTGGCCGGACATGGAGGCCCGCATGCGCGCCGAGGGCCTGCCGTTGTTCGGCCTGGAATCGCGTCACCCGGCCGCGGCCTTCGACATGGTCGGCTTCTCCCTGGGCTACGAGCTGGCCTACACCAACATGCTGACGATGATCGACCTGGCCGGCGCCTCCCTGGCGGCCGAACTGCGCGGCGGGGATGATCCCGTCTTCGTGGCCGGCGGTTCCTGCGCCCTCAATCCGGCGGTGGTGGGCCCGTTCCTTGACGTGGTGTTCCTGGGCGACGGCGAGGAGATCCTGCAGGAGGCGGCCGCGGTGATCCGCGACGGCAAGGCCGCCGGCCATGACCGTGCGCGGATCCTGGCCGACCTGCGCGCCCTGCCCGGGGCATGGTGGACAGGCGTCGAGCGCCCGGTGCGGGCCCGCACCATCGTGGACATGAACGCCTACCCGCCGCCGCCGCCGCTGGTGCCGGTCATCGAGCCGGTGCACGACCGCCTGGCCCTGGAGGTCATGCGGGGCTGCGTGCGCGGGTGCCGCTTCTGCCAGGCGGGCATGATCACCCGGCCGGTGCGCGAGCGGGACGCGGACAAGCTGGTGGAGGCCGCCCGGGAGGGAATCGGCGCCAGCGGTTATGCCGAGGTCTCCCTGCTGAGTCTCTCGACCGCCGATTACACGGGCCTGGGCGGAGCCGTGGCGGGGATCCAGGACACCCTCGAGGGCACCCATACCAACCTGGCGCTGCCCAGCCTGCGCATCGACTCGGTGGATGAGGACCTCTACGGCCGCATCCACCGCGAGCGCCCCAAGAGCTTCACCTTCGCCCCGGAGGCCGGCAGCCAGCGCCTGCGCGACGTCATCAACAAGAACATCTCCGAACAGCAGATCCTCGAGACCGCGGGCGAGGCCTTCGCCTCGGGTGTCAAGGGGGTGAAGCTTTACTTCATGATCGGCCTGCCCACCGAGACCAAGGAGGACCTGGACGAGTTGGTCGCCCTGGTGGGCAAGGTGGTTTCCCTGGCGCCGCGGGGCGGCTCCCAGGTCCACGTTTCGATCTCGCCCTTCGCTCCCAAGGCGCACACCTCGTTCCAGTGGGCCGGCCAGATCTCCCGCGAGGAGATCCAGCGCCGGAACAACTACCTGGCCCGCCCCCTGCGCCGCATGAAGGTCAAGGTGAGCCTGCGGGAACCGGAGGTCTCGTACCTGGAGGGCCTGTTGGGCCTGGGCGACGGCAAGCTGGCGCCGGTGGTGGCGGAGGCCTGGCGGCGCGGCGCGCGCTTCGACGGTTGGGACGAATGTTTCGATTTCGGCCTCTGGGAACAGGCCCTGGCCGCGGTGGGCGTTGACCCGGAGTCCTATCTCGCCCCCCGCGATCCGGATGCCCCGCTGCCCTGGGACACGGTGGATGTGGGCGTGAAGAAGAGCTTCCTGCAGCGGGACTGGGAGCGGGCCCGGCGCGGGCGGACCCTGCCGGACTGCCGTCTCGAGGCCGGTTGCTACGACTGCGGGCCCTGCGACCAGACCCTGGTGCACCTTTTCTCCCTCACCGGCCCGGACAATCCCGTCCGTCCGCCCCGGGGCGAGCGGGGCCCGGGGGCGCAGGCCGCCCCGGTCCCGGTGTCCAGGCCCGCGCCGGAGGCTCCCCCGCGGGCTCCGGGGGAGGATTTCGACCCCCGCAACGCCGACCCGGAAGCCCCGGGCCGGGAACTGAAGAAGTGGACCGTCTGGCGCCAGCAGGCAGCCGCCAAGTGCTGGTACCGCGTCGAATACGCCAAGACCGGGGACATGGCCTTCCTGGGGCACCTGGACTTCCAGCGGCAGTTCCAGCTGGCCCTGCGGCGTTCCGGCTTGCCTGTGGCCTACAGCAAGGGCTATCATCCCCATCCGTTGCTGAAGTTCGGCCCGCCGTTGCCGGTGGGCGTCGCCGGGTTGCGCGAGTGCCTGGATCTGGCCTTGACCCATGCCCACCCCGGCTGGGACGATGAGCTGAACCGGGCCCTGCCCCACGGCCTGCGCGTGGTGCGCCAGGTGGCCGTGGGCGGGCAGACGCCTCCGTCCATCGACAAGGGCATCGCAAGGTTCTCGTATCGCATCGAACTGCCCGCCCCCGAGGGGGGCGGCCCCGCGGCCCAGGATGTGGCCGCCCGTATCGAGGAATTCCTGGCCGCGAAGACGCGGCCCCATGTCCGGCGCCGTCCCAAGGGGGACGTGACGCTGGATCTGCGCGCCCTGGTACCGGACGGCGCGCTGGAGATCGAGGGCGCATCGACAAGGGACGACACGGTCGTCCTGCGGTGCACCCTGGCAAGAAGCGAGACCGGCGCCACCCTGCCGGTGCACGAATTCATGGCCGCCCTGTTGGGGGACCTGCTGCCGGAAGTCCGGTATGCCGGGGTCGTCCGCACGGGATACTTCGGCCGCCACCATGACGGGCGCTGGCTGTCGCCCCTGGAGGAAGTAGGTGAAACGAATCTGCGTTACTGGCTAGGCCGCCGTTTCAACGGCTAGGCCCGCCCCTGGCGGCGGGCGCCGGACGGCCGGCAGCGGAGATCAACCCATGAAAAAAGAAATCATCATCAACTCATCCCCCCACGAAGTGCGCATCGCCATGCTCGAGGACGGCGAGGTCGTCGAGCTGCTGCTGGAAAACGCGGACAGCAAGCGCATCGTGGGCAACGTGTACCTGGGCAAGGTCAGCTCCGTCAAGCCGGGCCTGCAGGCCGCCTTCGTGGACATCGGGCTGGAGCGCGCGGGGTTCCTGCACGCCTCGGACCTGGACCATGACGACTCCCAGACCAACGAGGGGGGCGGCCGCGGCCGCCGCAACCGGCACGTGCCCAACATCCAGGATGTCCTGAAGGTCGGCGACCCCATCCTGGTGCAGGTCACCAAGGAGCCCATCAGCACCAAGGGGCCCCGCCTGACCGCCGACATCAGCCTGCCCGGCCGCTACCTGGTGATGATGCCCAAGGGCCGCCACATCGGGGTCTCGCGCAAGATCGAGGACCGCCGCGAACGGGTGCGCCTGAAGGAGCTGCTGCAGAAGCACCGCTCCGGCGAGGGCGCCTTCATCATCCGCACCGCCGCCGAGCACGTCGACGAGAGCGGCATCAAGCAGGACGTGGAGTACCTCGGCGGCCTGGTCCACAAGATCATGATGGCCCGGGACGAAGTGGAGGCGCCGGCGCTGGTCCACGAGGACGTGGGCATGGTGGTGGGCCTGATCCGCGACATCTTCAAGGAGGACACCGACCGCCTGGTCATCGACGACAAGGATGACTTCGAGCGGTTGATCACCTATGTGAAGACCTTCGCCCCGGAGCTGAAGGGCCGTATCCAGCTCTACAAGGGCGACCTGCCGATCTTCGACCAGTTCAACATCGAGCAGGAGATCCGCAAGACGCTGGACAAGCGCGTGTGGATGAAGAAGGGCGGCTACCTGATCATCGAGCCCACCGAAGCCCTGGTCTCCATCGACGTCAACACGGGCCGTTTCACCGGCAAGCGCAACCAGGAGGAGACCATCCTGCAGACCAACCTGCTGGCCGCGCGCGAGGTGGCCCGGCAGCTCCGCCTGCGGGACGTGGGCGGGATCATCGTCATCGATTTCATCGACATGGAGAACGAGGGCAACAAGAAGCGGGTCTTCAACGAGCTGAAGCAGCATCTCAAGCGGGACCGCGCCCGCCACAAGGTCTTCCAGGTCAGCGGCCTGGGCCTGGTGGAGATGAGCCGCCAGCGCGTGCGGCCCAGCCTGCTGAGCCAGGTCTCCGATCCGTGCCCCTACTGCCGCGAGACGGGCAAGGTGCTCTCCCTGGAGACCATGAGCAACCGCATCGAGCGCCTGGTGCACCGCATCGCCATCGTCTTCCGGGAAAAGCGGTTGCAGATTCAGGCCAACCCCATCCTGGCCCTCTACATGCTGGAGCAGAGGCCGGAGCAGTTCCGGGAACTGAGCCGGAACTTCGACCTCGAGCTGAACGTCATGGACGACGCCACGCTGCACGTGGAGGAGTTCCGCATCATCTCCCTGGCCTCGGGCAAGGACCTGATCGCGGAGTTCGAGAAGAAGACCCGGCGCGGAAGGCGCTGAGGGGTCCGGATACACCGGCGGCTCCGGATGTCCACGGCCTGCGGCCGGCGGACCACCGGGGCCGCTTTTCGTATCCGTTCAGGGAATCTCCACCCGCAGGTCGTTCACCAGCTGCAGGCGGGCCTTGGCCCAGAGGTGACGGGCCATGGCCCGGCGGCGCTCGCGCCGGCCGGGGGACAGCAGGTTCAGCAGGGCCTTGACGCCGAACTCGCAGAACTGCGCCAAGCGGTAGAATCCCACCTTCCACTTGCCGTAGTGCTTGGCCACGAAGGCGCGGTAACTCACCTGGAACTGGCGCAGGCTGAAGTCCCCCGTCTTTTCCGCGGCCTGCCCCTCCAGGTGGATCACCTCGCACTCGGCGCAGTACCAGATCTCCAGGCCGGCCCGGCGGGCCCGGTAGCACCAGTCCGTCTCCTCGAAGTACAGGAAGTAGCGCTCGTCCAGCGGGCCTACCTTCTCGAGAGCCTCCCGGGTCATCAGCAGGCAGGCGCCCACCACGTAGTCCACCTGTCGGGAGGACATGCTCCGGGGGGGGATCATGATGATGCGCTGGGCCAGGGGGCCCCGCAACCACAGCCGCCGGGGATCCAGGCAGCCCAGCCAGTGGTCGCGCAGGCGGGGGAAGAAGCCCCAGCTCATGGTGGGGTTCAGGTCGCCGTCCACCAGGCGCGGACCGCACGCGGCCATGCCGGGGTGACGACGGGCGAAGTCGGTGAGCTGGACCACCGAGCCGGGGGGGCAGACCGTGTCGGGATTCAACAGCAGGATGAGCCGGCCGGACGCCTCCTGGAGGGCGAGGTTGTTGCCGCCGGCGAAGCCCAGGTTGGCGCCGGCCTGGATGACGCGCACGTGGGGGAACTCGCGCGCGATGACGGCCACCGAGTCGTCGCCGGAGGCGTTGTCCACCACCAGGACCTCGCAGGCCAGTCCGGCGGTGGCCGCCGGCAGGGAGCGCAGGCAGGCGCAGACCTCGTCGCGGGTGTTCCAGTTGACGATGATGATGCTCAGGTCCATGGCGGCGGTGCCCGTCAGCGCCGGCCGGCCCGGCGCAGGATCTCCTGCTCGCGCTCGTCAAGGCTCTGCAGGCCGTGCCGGGAGATCTTGTCCAGGATACGGTCGATCTCGGCCTGGTCCGGATCCGGGTCCTTGCCGTTGCCGGGTTTGCGCGGAGGCACCGTTCGGAAGCCCTTCATGCGCGCCCGCGCGCGGCGCACGAAGGCGTCCAGCCCGGACCCGGTCCGGCGCATGGCCGGAATGGTGCCGTAGATGAACAGGAAGCCCGCCAACATGCCGCCCAGGTGGGCCAGGTGCGCCACCTCGCCGCCCTTGGGCACCGAGAGCAGCTCGATCAGGCCGAACAGGAGTACGGCGTACTTGGCCTTCATGGGGATGACCATGAAGATGAGGATCACGGCGTCGGGGAAGAACAGGGCGAAGGCCAGCAGGATGCCGTAGATGGCGCCCGAGGCGCCCAGCATGGGGACGTAGGCCCCCACGCCGGCCAGGTTGAACAGGCCGTAGGTGGCCGCGCCGCCCAGCCCGCAGACGAAGTAGTAGATCAGGAAGGTGCGGTAGCCCCAGAGCCGCTCGATCTGGGTGCCGAACATCCACAGTCCGAACATGTTGAACAGGATGTGGGTGAAGCCCCCGTGCAGGAACATGTAGGTGACGAATCGCCACACCTGCAGTCCGACCACCGCCTCGCGGGGAATGAAGGCGAACAGGCGCACCATGGGGTCGAAGGCGAAGGCCTGGACGAAAAAGACCACGAAGTTGGCGATGATCAGCTGCTTGACGGCGGGGGTCAGGGTCCGGCCGAAGCCGAAGCCCCCGTAGCCGGGCCCGCTACCGTATGGTCGCATGCGGGAGGTTCCTTTCCCTGGGAAGCGGTTGTCTGCGAACTCCGCCAAAATAACACCGGCGGGTCTCCGTCGGCACCAAAAAACACGGGGGGAACCCGAAGGTTCCCCCCCCCGCTTGCGCCGGACCTGTTGCCGCTAGCGGAAGACGGCCGCCATGCGGGCGGCGGCCTCGGGGCTGATATGCACCCCGTCCACGACGGTCTTGGTGCCGGTGCCCATGCCGTAGGTGGGGTCCCAGGTCAGGGAACCCACGTCCACCAGGGGCACCGAGGTGCCCAGGGCGTCGTTCAGGACCGTGATGAACTCGTTGGCCACCACGCCGTAGCCCCTGTTGTTGGGGTGGACCCCGTCCAGGGAGAACAGCGTGGCCGCGGCGGCGGCGTCCACGTCGCCCAGGAACTGGGGCAGTAGCAGCATGAAGTTCACAGCGGCGGTGGGACCGTACGCACTGGTCCCGCTGGCCAACTCGGCCATCAGACCGTTCATGTCCACGACCTCGACCTGCGCGTAGCCGCTGGCTGTGACGCTGGCGGCCACGCCGGCGATGATCTGGTTGTACCCGTCCACGATGGCGTCCACCGTGGCCACCTCGGTGGAGGTCAGGGTGTAGATGGAAGGTACGGCATCAGTCATCGGATCGGCCTCGGCGGCCCAGCTCAACACCGGGAAGGTGAACAGCTGCACATCGCCCTCTTCGTACCCGGCCGGCCAGGCCGGGGCGCCGACGGCGGCCAGGAAGGTGGCCTCGTCGATGAAGTAGGGGATGCTGGTGATGCCGGGGATGTTGGCGGCCAGGATCAGCGGCGCAAAGCCCGAGGACTGCACCATGCCGCCGGCCAGCACCTGCATCATCTCGCTGTACTGCTCCTGGAAGGTCTCGGTGGTGGTGATGTTGCCTCCGAGCAGGGGATCGTCCCCGACCACCGGGTTGCCTCCGGTCGCCCCGCCGAGCACGTCGTTGTTGCCGATCCACACCGTGGCCAGGCTGGGCGCCTTGGCGATGGCCTGACGGGCCATGGAGGCGGTCTGGTAGGTGATGGTCTTGGGCAGGCCGTCACCACCGGTGACGGTGGCCAGCGCTTGGGTGTTGCCGAAGAAGCTGGCGCGGTTGATCATGTCGAAGAACGGGTTGGGGGACCCGTAGGGCGCGCCGTAGCTGGAGAGGCTGTCGTAGGTGTTCAGAACCTCCCACAACCGCGCCCCGGGCACGCCCAGGTTGTGGTAGGGGGTGGGCACGGCCGCGGCCAGCAGCATGGACTCGATGGCGTCCTGCTGGATGACTTCCCACGTCAGGCCGCCGGTTGCGGTGTCGAAGTACATCACGCCCGCGGCCTGGGTCAGGGGGTCGTCGGGCGTATTGCTGCCCACTCCCGGCCAGGCGATGTAGGGCTGGCTGAACTCCGAGTCGCCGATGCTGTTGTCCAGCCCCAGCTGGCCGGCGATTAGCCGCGGAAAGCTGTAGTACTGCCCGGTGGGCAGGCCGAGGCTGTTGAAGCCCACGAGCCCGGCGTCCTCGTAGCCCGCGGTCAGGCTGTTGCCTACAGCCACGTACTTGCCGAAGATCTCCTCGCCCTGCGGCGCGCGCAGGCCTGTGGGATTGTCCGCCTTGTCCAGCGAGCACCCGGCCAGCACGAAGGCCAGCAGGAGCGCGAGCAAGCCGGTCGAAATCAGATGCTTCTTCATGTCCTGCACCTCCTTCTAGAAGTGGTAGCCGATGCCGACACCGAAAATGTTGGCGTACGAACGGTAAGTGCCCACGGGATAGGCGGGATCCGGATTCGCCGGGAGCCCGTCGTCGGTGATGTTGGTGCGCTTCTCGCCGATCACGGCCATGTAGCTGAACGTCAGGTCGTAATCACCCGACTTGATCATCGCGCCCAGGGAGATGTCGCTGCGGTCGCTGTCGGCCAACAGGGGGCTGACCGCCTCCAGCGGCTGGGGGGTGGTGTCGTACACGTACCCGGCCATGAGCGTGACCTTCTCCGGCTGCAGCACGTAGTCCATACCGAAGCGCAGCTGCCAGGCGTCGTCGTAGTAGAACTCGATGGTCTGGTCAAGGTCGTCGTTGGTGAAGTCGAGGGTCAGCTTGTCGAAATTGGACCAGGTGAAATAGACGTAGTCCAATTCGGCCCGCACCTGGTCGCTGAAGCGGTAGGATACTCCGGCGCTGGTGATCGAGGGCAGGTTGAAGCCCGAGGAGATGACCTGGTCGGAGCCGCCCAGCGCGGCCAGCACCTGGCTGGACCACTCGTAACCGTCGTCGCCGGGCGCAAGGGCGTTGGCCAGGGTGGCGTCCTGGTCCTTGTAGTCCATGGTCTTTTCCATGTGGTGCATGACGCCGAAGGACAGCTTGTCGTTCGGCCGGTACATCAGTCCGAAGGTGGGGGTGATGTCCGGGTCGCTGGTGCCGCTGATCTCGGTGTCGATGGCCGGCGTGCCCAGCAGGGGGTGGGGCGTCATGCGGTGCAGCTCGAGTTCCTGCACGGCGATGTCCGCGCCCAGGGCCAGGGCCAGCCCGTCGGCAACCTCGAAGGACACGGCGGGGGTCACGTAGAAGGTCTTGATCTCCACATCGTAGCTGACCATGTTGCCGATCCAGGTGTCCGGGTTCCGCCACTTGACGCCCAGACCGTAGGGGGCGTAAGCCCCGATACCGAAGGTTGCCTTCTCCGAGAGACGGGAATTGTAGAAGACGCCCGGCGCCAGGTAGGTCTTGTTCCGGGTCTCGTTGTAGTAGTCCCCCCCGGCAAGCGTCTGGGCCTCGGAAAACTTGGTCTTGGGCGCGATGCCGAACATGTTGACGTCCAGGGACGAGCCCTCGAGGAAGCTGAGTCCGGCAGGGTTGTAGAACAGGGCCGACCCGTCATCGGCGATGGCCGTGAAGGCGCCGCCGAGGGCGGTTGCCCGCGAACCGGCCTCGTAGATGTTGAAGCCGGCGGCAAAAACCGACGGCGGCAGGACCAGGAGCAGCCCTGCAGCCACCAGCATGCTCATCTTGAATTTGCGCATAACGCCTCCTCTGATCAGGGGTGAACGCATGGTGGTGCGGGTTCATTCGCGATTCGGCAAACGAAGATGGAGGGACCGTACCATATCCGTCAGGAGGTGCAACGGTAATTTCAGTTGTCCGCAACCGTCGACGGATCGGACGGGAACCGGAGGCCTTCCTTGCGCGTAAAAGCGCAATGCGCCCCGCCGACCCCTGGAAATGGCCTCTGGCCTTCGTTTCGGCCCTGGTCCTGATTCTGGTCCTGCTTGTGTTGCCTCGTTCCTGGATCTTCCTGCTTCCGGACTTTCGGAACCTACACCCGCCGCCACCGGCTTTCGGAGAGGCCCGCTGGCTGGTGTTGAGCCCGCCCCCGGCGGTGGAAATCGTCCCGCCGGATCAGCCGGCCCCCCGCGTCAACGACAAGAAGGTGGAGAACCCCGTTTTCACCCCCGCGGACTGGTGGCGGTGCGGGGTGGTTCTCGAAGTGGGGAAGCGGGGAGATGTACCGGGTAGAGGCCCCGGGCGTGACGTCCTCGACAGCGCGGCGGTGGCGTTGCGCATGCTGGGCGCGGTGCCGGATCTGCTGGAACGCGTCCGCCCCGATTCCCTCCTGGCGGCGCGCCTGCGGATGCTGAAGATCGCCGACGGCCAGCGGTTCGAGGAATTGAAACCCTACCTGCGGGCCCTGACACGGGCCGGAGCCTACGCCGACATGCTTTCCCGCGAGGCGGACATGTACAACGATTTCCTCGGACGGGAGATCATGGTGACACCCCGGGCGCAGGATCCCGCGGTCGAGGACCGGAACCGCTGATCCAGGCGGTTACAGGTGACGCTCCAGGCCGGCGCCGTCGCGCCCGACCCGGAACCCGTGCTTCTCGTAGAAACGGCGCAGGAAGAACTGGGTGCGGATGACCCGCACCCCGGCGGCCTTCATGCGGGTGCAGAATTCCTCCAGGATACCCGCGGCGATGCCCCTTTCGACCAGGGCCGTGCTGACCACGACACCGTCCAGGAAGACGCGGTCCTGCTCCAGGGGACGGTACAGGGCCCCGGCCACGATCTGCTCGGCCTGGTCCAGGACCACCAGATGATGATCCTGGGGGCTGACGGCCTTGGGAAATCCCGCCTGCAGGAACAGGCGGTAGAGCTGCCCCACCTCCGCCGGGGATGTCGGTTCGCCGATGGTGTACTGCTGGCCCTTGCGGTCGGTCAGGGTCGAATGCACGACGATCTTGCTGTGGCCCGGATCCCCCAGGGTGCGGATCTTCACGGTTCCGGTGCGCCGCCACTGGGGAAATGCCATGCGCGCGAAGGCCCGGCGGCGGTCCTCGTCCTGCAGCGCGGCCTGCAGTTCCGAAAGCTCCACCAGGGATGAGGCGCGCCGTTCGGGATGGCGGTGCATGCGGGCCAGCAGGCGGTCGAAGGGGCCGGCGGCGCGTGCAGGGAGGTTGCCTAGCACCGTCCGGCGGAAGAGGGTGAAGCGGGCGATCTCGGGTAACCGGTCCAGACGGTAGAGGCTGACGAGTTCGCGCAGGATCTCCAGCTTCGCGTCCATGCCCGCCTCGGGATTGGCGCGGTCCCACTCGTCGTAGCGCTCGATGGCCCCCTCGAGGGCCAGGGGCGGATGGTAGCCGGCGTCCAGGCGGGCCAGGAAGGCGTCGAGATCCTCCGTGAAGCCCGTCCACATCTGCTCGTCCAGGGTGGCGGCAGTCAGGCCGGGGTCGTGGCGCAGGCCGTCCAACCAGCGCCGACCCTGCCGCGGACCCAGCGCCTCGACCACCGCGTCGAACACCCACGACCGCTCGATGTAGAAATCCGTCCACGGGTAGTGGCACAGGGTGTGATGGAGCATGTTGCGATACAGTGGCTTGAGCAGGCTCAGGGGGCCGTCGTAGAGGCACCAGCCGGTCAGGTTGTTGAGCAGGGCGCCTGTGCGGAAATCCGGTTCGGGGACCACGATGTTGTAGGGAGAGATCCTGCCGGGGATGAGCCTGCGCCCGCTCTGCTCCCAGCCCCTGACAACCACGCTCATGGCCTTGACGAGAAGTTGACGCCAGCGCATGCGCGAAGGCAGACGGGTGCCCGGGCCGCGCACGCTGCTGAATTCGCGGATCTTCTCCCACACCGTCAGGTCGCTGGTGTAGGCCATGGCCAGGGCTCCGAGGTCCGGACGGCTGGCGCCGAAGGCGGGCAGGACGGCCGGCCCGGTAATGCAGCCGCTGAGCGCCAGGTACCACAGGATGGTCTGCTCCACGGTCCGGGCGTCCGCCTTGTGGAAGATGATCAACTGCAGGTCGAAGTGCTTGCCCGCCTTGGTGTTGATGCTCACACGGAAGCGGGAGTCCTCGAAGCGGGACAGCAGGCGGGAGACCCAGATGCCGCCCGGCGCGATCTCCTGCAGGGCGATGTCCTCGCCTTCGAAGGCCAGGAAGAGGGATTCGCGCAGGAAGGTGGTGCCCACCAGGACCTCGTGCAGGCGGCGGATCTCGGTCTCGTTGAGGCCCTCCTGGATGGCGATCTTGCCGCGCCAGGCTTCCGGGTCCATGCCCATGTAACCGGTCTGCATGCGTTTCTCGAACCAGGCGCCCAGGTCCCGCAGGATCTCCGCGGCCAGGTCCGCCAGGTCGGGGTCGGCCTCGTGCCTGATCCAGCGGGCCAGTTCCGCGCGCACGGCCCCGTAGTACTCGAGGTGGTAGCGGCCGAAGTCCGACAGCATGCGCAGCAGGTCCGCGAAGACGGTGCGCGTGCGTTCGTCGGCGGGCCAGACAAGGCGCCGCCGGTAGTAGGCCAGGCGCTTGCGCAGGGCGGCCAGGTCCCGGGCCTGCAGGTTGGCGCGCGCGATGGCCCGGAAGCTCTCCTGGTCCATGAAGGGAAGACCCGACTCGATGAACACCGGCAGGTGGCGCTGGTAGTCCGGATGGGGATCGTCCAGCAGCAGGACCTGGAAGGCCCGGCAACGAACCTCCAGTTCGGGGTGGCCGGCCAGGGCCTGCAGGCGCGAGCGGATGATCTCTCCCTCGCGGCCGCGGGTGGCGCGCAGCTCCCCGTCCAGGGCGACGATGGCCTCCAGGGCCTCGGCCGCCGGGGCGAACAGGGCGCGGGTGCACAGGGTGTTGAGATGGACGAGCGCCGAGTCCACGGCCCCGGATTCCATCCGGACCGGATCCGCGTCCGGCCTGCGGCCCGGCAGGTGGACCTGGGGGGAGACCCCCTGCAGGTCCGTGTTCCAGCCGGTCCGGCAGGGGCCGAAGCGGATCAGGGCGGGATTGGCGGCCCACAGCAGGGGGTGCCGGACGAAGACGCCCAGGTCCAGCACGGGGAAGGGGCCCGAGGCGTCCTCCAGATCGTATTCCAGGTCGCCCAGCCGGATGCGTCCGGCGGGGGTCCGGACCACGGCCAGGCGCTCGCCGGTCTCGCGGTTGACCAGGGCGTCGTCCTCGGCGATCACCGCGTCCTCCAGCAGGCCGAGATCCCGGAAGAACCAGCGCGGAATGCGCACCCGTACGCTGCCGCAGGCCAGGACGCGGTCATCGCTGCGGTACAGCCCGGCGATGACGTCGGCGAAATTGCTTTCGATGACCTTGCGGCGCAACGAACCCTTGGGGGTCAGCTCACCTTTTTCCGCGGAGAAGTCCCGGTCCAGGACGGTGAAGTTCACCACCCGCTCCCACGGCGAGAGGGAGGGGTTGGAGGCGTTGATGATGTGCTGGAAGTAGTTCCGGCGACCCTCCTCGTCCCGCACCGAGCGCAGCACGTCGTCCTCGGGGTCCGGCACGATGAGCAGGGTGTTGTAGGCGCGGCCGTCACCGGCCAGGAAGGTGCGCTTGATGCCCGGCACCTGTTCGAAGAGGCTCTCGACCACGCGCGGGGCGATGGTCTGGCCCCGGTTGTTCTTGTAGATGTCCTTGATGCGGTCGACGATCTCCAGGTGCCTGCCTACGGTGAAGCGGAATAGGTCGCCCGTGGCCAGCCACCAGTCGTCGTCGTGGGGGTGGTCGACCGCGAGGGAGCCGTCCGGAGCGCCGGGTTCGAGATAGCGGGCGATGTAGCAGCCGCTGACCTGCAGCTCCCCGTTTTCGGCCAGGCGCACCTCGGTGCCGGGCAGCGGGACGCCCACCGAGCCCGCCACGTAATCGTCGGGCGGGGTCATGGTCAGGCCGCCGGTGCCTTCGGTCATGCCGAACCCGCTGCACAGGCGGACGCCATGCCGGTGGAAGAACCGGAACACCCTGGGGTCCAGGTAACCCGCGGCGGACAGTCCCCAGTTCAGGCGCTCGCCCACGAGCCGGCGCAGGATCTCCCCTTCGCCCGCCGCGCTCTCGCGCCCG
>JALUJS010000117.1 GCA_027056825.1 Candidatus Krumholzibacteriia bacterium
GTGGATGCCCTCGGCCTCTTCGATGGGAAAACCAAGGTGCAGGTGCGGCAGGATCTTGTCTACGACATAGAGGAACGCCCCGCCGGCCAGAAAGCCGATGGTGGCCGGCACCCAGCCGGGGCCGCCTTGCTCCTCGGCCATCTCGATGGCCGGTGCCAGCAGCGACCAGTAGCTCGCCGCGATCATGATCCCCGCGGCGAACCCCAGCATGGCATCCAGCAGCTTGCGGTTGACATCCCTGAACACGAACACCACCGCGGCGCCCAAGGCGGTCACGCCCCAGGTGAACAGGGTGGCCAGCAGGGCCTGGGTAACGGGGCCGAGGTCGAGGAACCATTGGGGCATGGGTGATCCTCCGCTGATGGAATCGCTCCTGTTTCAAGGCCACACCATAGCATCACAATGGTCACAGCCCAAGGCTGGGCATTTGGCGCACATGCGCCATTTAATCGGTATTTGAGCAAATTTTGCCCTCCTCCATCAAACGGCGAGGAAAACCAGGCTGGAAGGTTGCCGGTTGAACCCCCGCGGCCGGCCCCTTATGATCCGGCATCGTCACGTTTTGGCCATGGTTCCGCGGCCCGAAGGAGCGCCAGTGAGCCCTTTGATCCTGGGCATGATCATCTACAGCGTCGTGATCCTCGCCGTGGGGATCCTGTCGGCGCGCCTGAACCGCACCCTGGACGACTACCTGCTGGCCGGCCGCAGCCTGGGGCCCTGGGTGGCCGCCTTCAGCGAGCGGGCCAGCGGCGAGTCGGCCTGGCTGCTCATCGGCCTGCCGGGCCTGGCGTTCGCCACCGGCCTGGGCACGGTGTGGGTGGGCGTGGGCTGCTGCGCGGGCATCGCCTTCAGCTGGCTGATGATCGCCCGTCGCCTGCGCGAGGACACCGCCGCCATGGGGGCGCTCACCCTGTCGGACTACTTCGCCGCCCGCCACCGGGACCACAACAACATCCTGCGCCTGACCGCCACCGTGATCATCCTGTTCTTCTTCACCTTCTACGTGGCCGCGCAGTTTCTGGCCGCGGGCAAGGTGCTGAACTACTACCTGGACATCCCGCCGCTGGCGGGCATGGCCATCGGCGCGGTGCTGGTACTGTTCTACACCGCCGCGGGCGGACTGCTTGCGGTGTGTTGGACCGATCTGATCCAGGGGATCATCATGCTCTTTACCCTCGCGGTGCTGCCGCTGGTGGTGATCACCGAACTGGGTGGGCCGGCGGGATTGGAGCACAACCTCGCGCAATTCGGAGGGCAATACCTCGACCTGGCGCCGGGGGCGACCCGCTGGGCCGCCATCAGCGGCGTGCTGGGCAGCCTGGCCATCGGCCTGGGCTACATGGGCCAGCCCCACCTGGTGCTGCGCTTCATGGCCATCACCTCGCCGGATGAGATCCGCAAGGGCCGCATCATCGCCATCGTCTGGGCCGTCATCGCGTTTTTCGGGGCCATCGCCATCGGCCTGACCGGCCTGGCACACTACGGGCCTCAGGCCATGGGCCCGGGGAAATTGATCCCCGACCAGGAACAGCTCATGCCCATGATGGCCCACAACTTCCTGCCCGAATACCTGGCCGTGATCATGATCGTAGGGGCGATTGCCGCCATGATGTCCACGGCCGACAGCCAATTGATCGCCATCGCCAGCGCCGTCAGCGAGGACATCTACCGCAAGCTCATCAACCCGGGCGCCGACCAGCGTTTCCTGGTGGCGTTGGGCCGCTGGGCCACCCTGCTGGTGGGCGTGGTGGCCTTCGTGCTGGCCTGGAAGGCCGACGACTTCGTCTACAACATGGTGCTGTACGCCTGGGCCGGGCTGGGCGCGGCCTTCGGGCCGCCCCTGCTGCTGTCGTTGCGTTGGAAGCGCACCAGCCGGGCGGGTGTGCTGGCTGGCATGGTCACCGGAACCGTGACGGTGATTCTTTGGTATAATGTTCCGGCCCTGAAAGGTCTGCTATACGAGATGATCCCCGGCTTCTTGATTTCTCTGCTGGCTACCATTGTTTTCAGCTATCGCTTTCCCTCGCCCGCGACCCAGGAAGGATCCCATGGCGCGCAAGGATGACGAACTTCTGCAGACCGGCCGCCGTCCCTCTCCCGGACGCAACCATGGCCGCGGCACCCCCCGCATCATCTGGGGGGCGCTGCTGGTGGCCCTGATCGGAGCTTTCCTGCTGTTCCGCCAGCCCGGAGGCGGCGAGCCCTCAGGCATCGGCGAGAACCGCTCGGTGATCACGGTTCCGGCCGACGACCTGGACTCCCTGGCCGCGGACCTGGGTGTGGACGACGCCACCGGGACCGTGCCTCCGGCCGAGCCCCGTTCGGGCCAGGTGGAGATGAAGGATATCGCCGAAAGCCTGACTCCCGAGGTGCCCGCCGGCGGTGAAACCGCCCCTGCGAAAACCCCACCGCCCGAAGTCAAGGCCACCGTGAAACCCACCAGCAAGCCCAAACCGGCACCCGCCAAGCCGGCTGCCGAAACCGAAACCATCATACCGGCCGCCAACGGGCCCTACCTCGTCCAGACCGGATCCTTCGGCGACCCGGACAACGCCGACCGCGAGGCCCGCCGTCTGCAGAAACTGGGCTGGGACGCCCGGGTCAAGGTGAGCAGCACCGCGGACGGCGGCTTGATCTACCGCGTGCGGATCGGTTACTTCCCGAGCCGGGATCGCGCCCGGGCCTTCATTCGCCAGAACAAGCGTCGGATGCCCGGGGCCATCGCCGTGCATCGTTGATCCGGTTCCTGCGGACCGGAGCCAGGAGAAAACCATGACCAGAGCCGCCGTCATCGGGACCGGCCACTACGTCCCCGACCGCGTCGTCACCAACGACGAACTCACCCGGTGGATGAACACCTCGGACGAGTGGATCACCCAGCGCAGCGGCATCCGTGAACGCAGGTGGGTGGAAACTGACGCCGACGGAAAGGTCACCGAAACCGGCGCGGAGATGGGCGCCAAGGCCGCCCGGGCGGCCATGGACCAGGCCCAGGTGGCCCCGGAGGAGATCGATCTGGTCATCTACGCCACCTTGAATCCCGATTGCTTCTTCCCGGGCAACGGGGTGTTCATCGAGGATCTGCTGGGCTTGAAGACCGCCGGCGCCATGGATATCCGCAACCAGTGCAGCGGCTTCGTGTACGGCCTGGCCGCCGCCGACGGTTTCATCCGGGCCGGGACCGCCCGCACCGTCCTGCTCATCGGGGGCGAGATCCAGTCCACCGCCCTGAACCTGTCGACCCAGGGCCGGGAAATGGCGGTGTTGTTCGGGGATGGCGCCGGGGCCGTCGTGGTCCAGGCCACCGACGACACGGACCGGGGCGTGCTGGCCTCGGTGCTGCACAGCCAGGGCCGGTTCGCCAAGGATTTGTGGCTCGAAGCGCCCACCGCCCTGGTCCGAGAACGCATCAACCAGGATCTGATCGACCAGGGACGGCACTACCCCACCATGGACGGCAAGCTGGTGTTCAAGCACGCCACGCGCCGGTTCTGCGAGGCCATCGGCGCGGTGCTGGAAAAAGGCGGCCACACCATCGACGAGGTGGACCTGCTGGTCCCCCACCAGGCCAACCAGCGCATCACCGAAGCGGTGGGCGCCCGCGTGGGCCTGCCCCCGGAAAAGGTGTTCAGCAACATCGCGAAGTACGGGAACACGACGGCGGCGACCATTCCCATCGCCTTGAGCGAGGCGGCCGCCGCCGGCAGGCTGGAATCAGGAGACCTGGTCGTTACCGTCGCCTTCGGCAGCGGATTCACCTGGGGGGCCAACCTCATCCGCTGGTGAGTGCTGCAGGCGGGACTCGAGGATGCACTTGACCCGGAAGCTCAGGGCCATCAGGCCCACGGCCATGCGTTCGTTGCGCAGGGCCACGCCCTCGGGCAGCTTCAGGTCCGTGGGCGCGAAGTTGAAGATGCCCACGATGCCCGCTTCGACCATGCGGTCGGCCACCTCCTGGGCGTACTGCGCCGGCACCGTGATCACCCCGATCAGGGCGTTCTTTTCCTTGACCACCCGCGGCATCTCCTCCATGTCCCGGATGGGCTGGCCGCGGATCTCCAGGCCGATCAGGCGGGGGTTCACGTCGAAGATGCCGCAGACGGGAAATCCCTGCAGGGCGAGATTCTGGTAATTGGCCAGCGCCTGCCCCAGATGTCCCGCCCCCACGATGATGGTTGGAACCGGTTCGTCGATGCCGATGATCTTCTCCAGCGCGGGCACCAGTTTTTCCACCTGGTAGGGCCGGCCGGGGCGGCTGAAACCGCCGAAGTAATGGAAATCGTGTCGCAACTGGCTGGCCTTGATGTCCAGCGATTCGGCCAGTTGCCGGCTGGAGACATCCTCGACGCCGATGGCCTGCAACAACTTGAGTTTCTCGAGGTACAGTGGCAATCGGTGGATGGTCGCTTCGGGGACATCGCATCCTTTACGTTTCTTCCGCACGGTCAAACCGCCTTGTTGGCAAAAAAACAATTCGGCCCCGAATCAGCGGGCCTTCTGTTACATCATTGACACCCAACTTACCCGACCTGACAAAAATCGTCAAGTAAGCAATTCCGATACGGGGGACCAACTAAATTCTGGAGCTTTACCGGGGCGGTCAATATCTTGGTCCGGTACCGATTCCCGCACCCCCTGACCCGTGGATGTCTGCCATGGACCTGGACCGCACCGCCTACGCCGACCTCTGGTTGAGCAGGCCCCTGCCCCTTTTCGGGGAACTATCCCCTGACGACTACGCCGATCTGGGCTTCAAGTGCGGCCTGGAGATCCACCAGCAGCTTCTGACCCGCCGCAAGCTGTTCTGCCGCTGCCCCGCCGGCATCTACAACCGCGGCGAGCACCAGGCCGAGGTGCTGCGCCACATGCGCCCGACCCTCTCGGAGATGGGCGAATATGACGGCACCGCATTAATGGAGTTCAAGACCCGGAAGAACATCATCTACCACCTGAACCAGGAAACCGTCTGCACCTACGAGATGGACGACGCGCCGCCGTTCGAGATGGACGACCAGGCCCTGGACATCAGCATCGCCATCACCATGCTGCTGGGCTGCAACGTGGTCAGCGAGGTCCACATCACGCG
>JALUJS010000118.1 GCA_027056825.1 Candidatus Krumholzibacteriia bacterium
CCCCCCCACGCCGGCGGCGAAGGTCTCGTCGTCCAGCGGAGGCAGGTCCAGGGCCAAGGCCAGTTTGTCCTGCAGTCCACGCACGGCTTCGACCTGGGCCCGCAGATCGCCCACGCGGCCTTCCAGGCGCGCCAGGTTCTCCTGCAGGGCCTGGTTCTGCCTGGCCAGGGGACCCCCGCCGGGCCACCAGTAGGCGCCGGTGGAAAGCCCCATACCCGTCAGCACGATCAGGGCGCACAGCAATCCCACGGCGCACAGGACCCCCACCACCGCCCACCGCGAAACGCGGAAGGCGCGGCTGGGCGCCTCGTCATCCGGCATGTAGATGAAGGTGTAGCTTTTTTTGAGCTTCATCCTGACCCATGGATTGCGGGGCCACGTCCCGGCGGCCGGTGGAAATTCGGTAACCTGCAGGCACGAAAAAATTCGCCCCTGCGGGCGGTCCTGTCAACAGGGATTCCCTGACGGCAGGGCGCGGCGCCGGATGGCGCGCGGCACCCGGCGCCAGGCTCCATGCAAGAGGTGAGCCATTTCCGGTCAATAATAGTCGAACAGCATGCTGCGCTGGCCCGAATGCCGCAGCTTCGCCAGGGCTTTCTCCTTGATCTGCCGGATACGTTCCCGCGTCAGGCCCATCCGTTCCCCGATGACCTGCAGGGTCTGGGCCTCCTCATAGCTCAAACCGAAGTACATGATGATGATCCGGCGTTCCCGCTCGGTGAGGCTGGCCAGGGCCTTGCGCACATCCTCCCGCAAGCCGCGCTCAAGGACGGCCACATCCGGGGCGGCCTGGTTCATATCCGGCAGGATTTCGGTCAGGGGCCGGTCTCCCTGGTCACCCGCGTCGTCCAGGCCAAGCTGGGTCCGGTCCGAGCGCAGGGCGTGGATCACGTCCGCCTCGTCCAGGTCCAGCCGCTCGGCGATCTGGCCCGGATCGGGGTTGGGGATCCCCTCGTTCTGGAGCATGGCCCGGGTCCGGCCGATCTTGATCAGCAGCGCGGTCTGGTTCTGGGGCAGACGGATGGTCCGGGACTTGTCCAGCAGCGCCTGCATGATGGACTGGCGGATCCACCACACGGCGTACGAGATGAACCGGTACCCCCGCTTCTCGTCGAAACGGCGGGCGGCCTTGAGCAGACCCAGGTTGCCCTCGTTGATGAGATCCGAGAGCATCAGGCCCTGGTTGATGTATCTCTTGGCCACCGACACCACGAAGCGCAGGTTGGCCCTGACCAGCGTCTGCAGGGCCTCCTCGTCGCCCGCATGGATGCGGCGCGCCAGTTCGACCTCCTGCTCACGCGTCAGCAGGTCGTAGCGGTTGATGTCACGGAAGTAGACCTCCAGTCCCTTCTCGTGCATCGCGGGCAGAAACTGTCTCTTTGCGGCCATGGGTATCCTCCCAGGCTGCGTGGGGTTTTCCGCATCCCCAACGGGAGCGGATGCCCGGCGGACCGGGCGCATCCGGCCGGGGCGAGCCGGCCGGAGTCGGGAAGGCCGCGGACGGCCTCCCTCAGTTCTCCACGCCCTGCGGACGCGGCAGAACCGAAACGTAGTTCTCCACCGTGCCGGTCCGGACCAGGATGGTCACCGGATCGGTCCTGTGGCGGAGCAGATCCCGCACATTCTCCCAGGCGGGCACATCGGGGATGTCCCGTCCGTTGACCGCGACGATGATGTCGCCGGGCCGGATGCCGGCTTCATCGGCCTCCGAGCCCTCATGCACCGCCACCACCATCACGCCCCGGGTCAGGGAGATCCCCAGGGTCTCCTTCAGCATGGCCACCCGGGGATCCCCGGATTCCACGGCCGCCACCTCCAGGCCCAGCCAGCCCGTGGCCTCCGGCGCCGCCGCGGCCCCGCCCTCCAGGCTCCAGCGGGAAGGCGTCACCGTCATCTCCAGGGTCCGGCCGTCACGGATCACCGTCACCGGCACGGTCTGTCCCGGTTCGGCGGAGGCGATGCGGAACTGCAGGTCCCGCCGGGAACGCACCCGGTGGCCGTCGAAGGCCGTGACTACATCGCCGGCCCGCAGTCCGGCGGTCTCGGCGGGTTCGCCGGGAATCACGGCCAGGATGCGGGCGCCCGGCTGTTCCTCCACGTCACCACCGACCACCGGCACCACGTCCTCGGTCCGGATGCCCAGGTAGCCGCGCACCACCTCGCCGTTGTCACGCAACTGGCGGTAGACCTGGCGCGCCAGGTTGCTGGGTACGGCGAAGCCGATGCCGCGGCCTTCCTTGTTGATGGCCGTGTTGACGCCCATCACCCGGCCGGCGACATCCACCAGCGGGCCGCCGCTGTTGCCGAAATTGATGGAGGCGTCGGTCTGGATGAAATCCTGGTAGCGCGGGGTCTGGCCCCCGATCACCAGGTCCCCCCGGCCCTTGGCGCTGACCACTCCCACCGTCAGCGTGCTTTCCAGGTTGCCGAAGGGATTGCCCACGGCGATGGCCCAATCCCCCACCGCGAACGTGTCGGAATCGCCGAACTCCAGCACGGGCAGGTCCCTGCCCGCCGGATCGATCTTCAGGACGGCCAGGTCGGTGCCCGGATCGGCGCCCACGACCTCGGCCGGGTACTCCCGGTGCTCACCGGTAAAGCGCACGAAGACCGCTTCGGCCTCGGCGATCACATGGTCATTGGTCAGGATGTAGCCCGCAGGATCCACCA
Source organism: Candidatus Krumholzibacteriia bacterium (assembly GCA_027056825.1). Lineage (GTDB taxonomy): Bacteria > Krumholzibacteriota > Krumholzibacteriia > LZORAL124-64-63 > LZORAL124-64-63 > JAHJTW01. The sequence continues at coordinate 2,671 of JALUJS010000118.1, forward strand.
CGAACCCCGACCCGGTGCTGGGCATCTCGAAGCGCCCGCCCTTGCCCTCCTGGTCGGGGAAGAAGCGACGGTACATCTCCTGCAGGGGCCCGGTGCCCACGCCCTGGTCGGTCACCGACCGGATGCAGCGGATGTTCACCACCGCCGGGCGCACACGGGAAGCTGTTTCCACGAAGGGAGAGGCGGCCCGGGCCGGAAGACCCAACGCCAAAAAGAGCAGAACGAGCACAAATACCCAGCCCGCGCAAAGCAACCCTTGCGACGCAGGCGCCGGGACGGCGCTCGTCTGATATGTCCATCGCCTCTCCACCTTCACCTTCCTTTGCCGGTTGTCCGGTGAAGGGCGACAACGACCCGGCCCTGTGGGGCAGGACGGGGTCCGACAGGAAACCAGTCACATCGTATACCAGTCCGGTTCCCCTGTCAATGGACTATTCAGGGATGACCCCACTCCTGTTTCGGTTCCGTTTCCGCGCCGTTTTCGGTCATCACAGGCCCCTCCAGAGGCTCTTCCGGGGCCGCAGCCTGCCCGGCTTCCTCTTCCGGGGCCGCCGATCCGGCCTCCGCGGTCCCGCCGGCCACATCCGGATCCACGGTGGCGGACTTGGCCTTGGCGACCCGCTCGGCATGCCTGCGTCGCACCGCGGCGATCTCCTCCTCCTTGGCCCTCAGCTCGTTCTCGAGGCTGTCGAGGCGCTCGATGATGGCAGCCAGGGCGGGATCATCCCGGTCCGGCATCCGGTCTTCCTTCAACGCCGTGTAGACCAAGTTGCCCAGTTCGCTGAACTGCCGTTCGATGTCCCGGCTGATACCGAACTTGTCGTAGCGCAGGGAAGTGACCTTGGCCACTTCGGCGGTCTTGTCCGTGGTGACCGCATACCATTCCATCAGGTTGCGTTTGACGTCCTCCCACATACTCACCGCTTCCTCCTTTCCGGACGGGTTTTGCTTGCCCGCCACGGATTTGGCCTTACAATGGGCCCCCATGAACCATCAGCAGCCCACCGCGGTCATCCTGGCCGACGCCCATTTCCACCTGCGTCCCGACGCCGCCGAAACCCGGCGCATCGAGCGCTTCCTGGAACTCCTGGACCGCCTGCGCGGCGTGGACCACCTCGTCCTGCTGGGCGATATCTTCGATTTCTGGTTCGACTATCCCCATTTCCGCCTCGACGGTTACGACGCCATCCTGGCGGGGCTCGACCGGGTGCGCGATGCCGGCACGGCCATCCACTTCGTGGGCGGCAACCACGACATATGGGCCGCGGGATACCTCCACCGGCGCTACGGCAGTGAACCGGAAGGCCGGCCTCTGGACCTGCAGCTGGGCGATCTGAAGGTCCGCTTCGACCACGGGGACGGCCTGCTCAGCCACGACTGGCTCTACAGCACCTTCCGCGCCATGGTGCGCACGCGGGCGGGCATCCTGCTGGCCAAGTCCCTGCATCCGGAGATCCTGTTCGCCATCAGCACCTGGCTCAGCGGCCACAGCCGCAACGCGACCCGCGACGAGGGGCGTCAGATCGAAGCCAAGGCCGCCGCCTGGCTCGCCCGCCAGCAGGACGCACCCTGGGACCTCATGGTCATCGGGCACGTGCACCACCGCTTCACCGTCACGAGCGGTGGACGCACCCTGGCCGCCCCCACCGGCTGGTTCAGCCGGCTGGACCTGGGCGTGATCCACGCCGGTCGCCTGGAACTGCTGGATTACGAACAGGACCCGTTGCCGGACTTCCTGTCCGGCGGGCCGGAGTGAACGGTCCCTACCAGGTCAGCCCCAGGGATATCTTGTTGCCGTCGTCGAATCCGTCGGCGGTCATGTCCTCGTACGCATAGTCCAGGCTCAGGTTCCCGGTGCGGAAACCCACTCCCGCGGTGACGCCCTGCGTGTCGTAGTTCACGCGGGTGCCGAATCTCAGGGCGAGTTCGGGCAGCAGGCGGTACTCGGCGCCCAGGTGGGCCTTTTCGGTGGTGTCGTTGGGCAGCAGGACGTCGCCGGTCACCGTCAGCTTGCCGCGGAAGAATTCGGAGACCGGGGTGTAGGACGCCCCCAGCCGCATGGCGGTGGGCAGGTCGAAGGGCTGGTCCCTCAGGTTCATCTGGCCGCCCAGGTTGGTGGCCGAGGCGGCGAACACCAGCCCCTCGATGAGGGCCTGGTGGGTCAGGAAGAAGTCGAAGGCCAGGCCGGTGTCGCTGTAGAAATCGATCTTCTCGTAGATCATCTTGACGCCGACGCCGGCGGCGAAACGCTCACCCAGGGCCCGGGCGTAGGATACCCCCAGGGCCACGTCGTAGGGGCTGAACGTGCCCTCGAAGACATCGGTGCCCGCATCCAGGGTCTTGCGATCGATCTCGTCGGAGTAGAAGCCCATGAAGGTCACCC
>JALUJS010000119.1 GCA_027056825.1 Candidatus Krumholzibacteriia bacterium
CCTGTAAAATCTGACGGGTTAACCCGTCAGATTTTACAGGTTGACAGGGGCCGGGAGGGGGGTCGGACGCCTACGCCGAATTTTACATAATATACAGTCAGAGGCTGCCGCCATTATTCGCAAAGCGGGTGAGGGGGCGAGCGTAACTAATTGTCCTGCCACTAAAACCACCGCAGCGGCGCGCCCGAATTGCCGCGCAATCCTTAACCACACCTTCCTTTCCTCCGGCTTTTTTGTCCGCTCCGCGTGGATGTGGGCGATGACCTCCGCTGGGTCCCTTTCGAGCAATTTTGCCACCTGCATAGCGTGCTCGTCCGAGAGATACCGGGGCATGGTTCGATACTGGCTGATGGCTGAACGGCTCCACCCTGTAAGTTTTGAAAGGGCGTAGTCCGAGGGCAGGTTGTAACGCTGCTTGATGGCGTCTAGGTAGTCGGTAGTCTTCATTTTTGAACCCTCCACAGGTTGAGCGTCAAATTATAGTCGCCTGTCCGTGAACTATCAATGTTCACTCATTCTTGACATGCAAAGTGTTAACGGACTATAAACATTATCGACCGTCGCCGGTACTACCTGAACCCTCCACGTTCAAATTCTGGCGCGGTCCCCTCTCCCCAAGGGTCGGCAGGGCGGGAAACCGCCCTGTTTTTTTAAGCCGGGGAAGGGGGTTTTTAACCAGAACATCCGGGGGAGTTGGTAAGCATGATTGTAAATATTGAAAAAATGGTTTCTGAGCGCCTTGAAAGCATCGCGGCGCCATTGATCCGTGAGGGTGAAGACTGGGAAGGCCGTAAGGACAGATGCCGGAATAACGCACTATGGGTGGCCGGGATGTTGAGCAAGCACCCTAACGGCAAGGTTTCAAAGGCCGCCGCTGATTTTATCAAGGCATGGGATAAAGCGCGTCACGAAGAAAAGGAACATGCCGCATGACAGCCGCCGCCCTGCAAGTCCACCGCATCCGTAGCGCCGCCCAGCGGCAATATATCCCGATGACCTGGGTGTGGGGCTGGCTAACCGAAACCGTCAAGGTGGGCATGATCCGGGTGGTATCCGATATGCCCCTGGATGATGCCAGGCACTGGGCCATCATGCCCTGGGAATCCGTGCCGGCCGATTTACGCGACCCCATCCATAACCTGATTATCCAGGAGTTGCAGGGATGAGCGTTGTGGACCTGGACCGCCTGACCCACCTTGCGGCGCACCCCTTCACGGACGAGAAAACCTATTGCGGAAAGGACCGGAACCGCGTCCATTCGATGAGCAATTCCACGCGCTTCGTTGACTGCCCGGAGTGCATCCGCATCAAGGCCGCCTTCGACAAGTCGCTTGCTGAGCGGGGGAGGGCGGCGCGGTGAAAAATGTGGCTGTGCTTTGTTGTTCAAAGAACAGTGCCTATCACAATATGCCAGGCGTTATAGCTTATGACCAGGAGAGGGATGCAAGAACATTTTCTGGGGGGCTTCCTGTTGTGGCACATCCGCCATGCCGAGCGTGGTCAGCGTTTTGTCGCCATCAGGCAAAACCGGCCGCTGGGGAAAGAGAGCTGGGTTTCTTCTGTGTGGATGTATTGAGGCGGGAAGGCGGGGTACTTGAACATCCGGCGTTTTCTTTATTATTCGAGGCTGCCGGGCTTCCTGAGGTCGGTCAGTGTAAAAGGGGGATGTTCACGATTGAAGTATGGCAGTCTTGGTTCGGATATCCGGTAAAAAAAAGGACCTGGCTTTGTTTCTCTGGTGTAAATCTTGAAAAGATCAAGATTCCTTTTTGCCTGACACCTCAGAACGGCCATCGTGCTGTTTTTGCATCAATGTCAAAAAGGCAAAGATCGGAAACAGTGCCTCAATTTGCACGGTGGTTGGTTGCTTTAGCGAGGCAGGCGAAATGAATCATCCCCTGAGCGCCCAGCAACAGCTAGACCGCTGGCTTTACCTGAACCCGCTGGCGCGCACCATCCCGCCTCACATACAACAGTGCATCGACATCCTGGAGCGCCAGCGCCAGGCGCGGGATTACACCCCGGACACCTCAAACCGTTATGAGCTGGCGAACCTTCAGGATGAGCTGGAGGCCGAGAGCATCGAGCGTGCCGCCCGTCGCAACGCAGAACATGAACTGGCCGACTATATCCGGGGCGTGGCCGATGAGACTGGCCGCCTGGACCTGCTGAGCGTGTCAAACCGCCTGAGCAGTTGCCGCATGTCCGGCACCGTGGGGATCATCGAGGGCCGCCCGGTCATGGCCTGGGATTACAAGTGCGGACTGGTGCGCCTGTGCCCGGACGAATCCCGCGAGGAAACCCAACGGCTCACGGACTTCTATCTGCCGTCCATGCTGGACTTTGTGAACGAATCCCCAATGAACCGGGTTTTTTACTCGGTTTTCACCCTCCACAATTTTCGCCCCGGCAACCTCAAGGCCGGGAAAAAGTACCTTTTCGAGCGCTTCAAGGAATGGATGACGGAAACGTACAGCTACTGCCCGGCCATTCAGCGGCATGGCTGTTACATCCCAACCAGGAAGAAAACCGAGAAGGTTTGGCCGCAAATCAAGGGCGCTTTCGTGGTCCAGGAAGACCCGCTGAGCGCCAGCGGTGACTGGAATATCCACCTGAACGTTTTTCTGTTCGTAAAGGGCGAATTTTCTTATAAGGCCGTCCGGGAGTCCTGGGGGGCCAATATTCACCTTAAAGAGCTGGGCCGCGATGAACTTTCTTTACGGTCCGCCCTCCTGGAAGCCATCAAGTACAGCGCCCAAACGGTCCCCGACAAATCGGACCGCAAGGCCGCCGATGGCGCCACCGCCGCCCCTGCCATGACTGAGTGGCCGCATGACCGATGGGTGGAGTGGTGGGATGCAAACCAGGGATTCCGCAGAACACGGGCCTATGGCTGCCTGTACGCGCTCCACGCGAAGCGCTGGAACGCCATGGACCTGATAAGCCGGGTTGAGGTGCTGAGGATCGCAGGCGCACCGAGAGAGCTTTGCAAGCTTGAATGGAAGGAAATAGGCCGGGATATGAAGAAAAAAGACCGTGAGCGCCTCAAGGTGGCGATGAGGAAGGCCATGACCCATGGCGAGCGCCTGGACATGGACGCCGTCCAGTGGGTCGGATCGGTTCAATTTACCGCGGACGGTCGTTACAGGGTTGACTTGATACCGGGGGATAACTTTTCCGCTTCCGGCGGGCCGGGCGGTAAGTTTTCCGGTGGTTTTCGTGGATCAGGGCCGCCGGACTATGGAGGGGCGGCATGATGAGCTGCATGAAACCACATATTGCCCGGTTTTTCAGGGCTGCAAAGGAACAGGGGCGGGACTTCTGGGAAGGTCATGCGTGGGTGAACCTGTACGCCGAGGGGCTGCGCTGCCTGGGTGTGGCTGATCGGATCATAAAGGCGCGCATCGGCGGACGGGTGGGGCTGCCTCACCTGCTGGCAGGGTGGCCGCTTTATCTGCTGGCGTGGTGGTGGTTCTGATGTGCGTGGCGTCAAGCGCCCTGCGCGTGAAACAGCAAAAGCTGAATCTGGCCGTCCAGCATCTCCAAAAGGCCATCAACCCGATGACCAAGGCGCGCCTGGCTGAGGCCGCCGTGGTGGCCGCCCTGGATGTGATAAACGAGCTTGCAAACCGAGTTGAACAGTTGGAGGCTGTGAGCCATGGCGAGGGATGATATAGGGCGCTGCCCGTGCCCGATGTGCAAGCGCCCGGTGCCGGTACGGAAAAATAAGAAGGGACGGCTTTATCTTTACTGCGGGCCGGTCGGTGAATTTCAGGGATGCGGGATGCTGCAGCCGAATTTGCCGGGCGGACAGGACTGGATTCTGGAGCATGCCACCATCGGAGAACCGGCACCTGGACTGCAGGGGAAACCGGGGCAGGGCGCGCAGCCTGAGCCGGGCGAGGATCACAAAAGCGAGAAGAAAAAAACTACCGTCCAGCCTGAAAAGGTACTTTCCAGGCAAAAGCGGAGTTTTTTGGAATCACTGTTAACCCTAGACGAGTAAAGTAAACCACTGTCGTGATGACAGCGGGAGGATGATATGAGCGAACACCTGGGCGAGGCCCTGGACGAAGAAGCCGCCGCGCTGCTGAGCGAAGCGGAATCACTTGAAACCCCACCACCATCACCCACCGAGCAAGCCGAACAGGCCGCGCAGGCCGCCGAGACGAAACAGGCGCTTGTCATGGTCATCGGCCCTGCATTTTCACTGCTGGCACCGGCCTGGAACGTCCAGGATCAGGAAGTGGACGCGCTCTCGGACGCCTACGCCGCGCTGATCGACAAGTATTGGCCGGGCGGCCTGCAAGGTTTCGGTGTGGAGATCAACGCGCTATTGATTACCCTGGCCGTCTTTGGGCCGCGCCTGAAGATGCCGCGCAAGCTGGAAAAGCCGGTCGAGCAGGAAGGGGGCGGGGATGGCGCGCCGTCGTGATGGGCTGCTGTATCTCACCGTGGGCGCGAGCGGTTCAGGCAAGACCGCATGGGTGCATCGCCGCATAGCGAAAGCGCGCCGGGTGATGGCGTGGGATATCGAGGGGCAGCATACGGCAGGGGCTGAGATCATCCGAGACCGCCGCCGCTTGGCTGAAGTGGCCAATGATTCCGGGCCGGGTCGGTACGCTTTCATCCCGTCCAGCGTGAAAGACTTCGACTTCTGGGCGCGCTGCGCCTTCCTGTGGGTGCGACGCGCGCCTGGGGTTGTGGTGGCGGAAGAATTGGCTGACGTGACCACGCCAGGGAAAGCGCCGGACGGCTGGGGGATGCTGGTAAGGCGTGGGCGGAAATACGGGGCGGATATCTACGCCATAACCCAGCGCCCGGCGGAATCGGATAAGACCGCGGTGGGCAATGCCGCCGTGATTCACTGTTGCCGGATGAGCCGCGCCAAGGACCGGGCTTATATGGCTGATGAGCTGGATATTGACCGCCGGGAGCTGGCCGGGTTGAAGGGGCTGGACTGGATCGAGAAGGATATGCGGACCGGGAAAATCAAGCGCGGCACCCTCACGTTCTGACCCGATTTTCTTATAAGAAAACCGTTTGAT
>JALUJS010000120.1 GCA_027056825.1 Candidatus Krumholzibacteriia bacterium
CCTTCCGCCCCTCCCACCGCCCATCCGCCAGCCATCTCCCCCACGCTTGTGACCGGACACCAGGTGCGCGGAGGCGCCATTATCGTCCCTGGTCCCCGGGAAAGCCAATACAAACTCCCGCACGAACCCTTCCGGACGTCCCTTCTGGCGCCTTGACAACCAACCGGCCCGGATTACTCTGGTAGATCCGAGCGCCCACCCGTACCGGACCGCCGACCAGGAAAGACGAGACCCCCGACATGTTCCGTTCCCTGCCCCTGAACCTGAGCATCATGGCCGGCGCCGGTTTCCTGGCCCTGCTGGTGGTCGTGGCCTCGGTCATGGGGTTCGGCTACGTGGTGCCGGTCCTGCCCCTGCTGGGCGCCGGAGCGCTGGTGGTCTTCTTCCGCCCCTTCTACGGGGTCCTGTTCATCACCTTTTTCGTCCAGCTCGACGCCCTGTTGAGGGTCTTTCCCACCACTTCGCTCTTCTCTCCGGAGAAGATGGTCACCGCCGTGGCCCTCGCGGGGGTCATCATCACCGGGATCAGGGGGGCCAAGAAGTACCGCCTGGGCAAGCCCCAACCCCTGGTGCAGGCCGCGGCCATGTTCATTCTGACCATCCTGGTCTCCTTCATGTTCATCAAGGACCTGGAGCTGGGGCTGTGGTCGCTGCGCAAGTACATAAGCCTGCTGGGACTGCTCTATCTCATGACCCGCGTGGTCAAGAGCTTCTCCCAGGTCCGCCTGCTGCTGCTGGCCATCATCGTCTCCACCGGCATCTCCGCAAGCATCGTGGTGTTCGACTACGTGACCGGAACCACGCTGGTGGGCGGATCCCATGCGGCGACCGTGGCCTCCTACGAGGGGGTGTCCCGATCCGCGGGCGGCTCGGACTACAACCCCACCACGGCCGCGACCATGAGCCTGGCCGGAACCACCCTGGCCCTGATCCTTTTCCTGCGGCGCAGGGAATGGCGCATCCTGACCGGGCCGACCATCATGGTGGGCACCGTCGCGATCATCCTGTCGTTCGCCCGCAGCGCCGCGGTGGTGTACGTCATGCTGGCGGTGTGGCTGCTGTGGAAGTTCCGCCGCCACCGGCACCTGCCGGTGGCCCTGTTCCTGGCCTTCATGGTCTCGCTGGTGGTCCTGCCCATGATCCCGTCCGAATACTGGGACCGGATGATGACCCTCTTCCAGGACTGGGAGAACGATCCGTCCATCATGGCGCGCATCAGCTACAACACCATCGGCGCCAAGCTGCTTTTCCACCACCCGGTTTTCGGGATCGGACCGGGCCAGTTCCCCTGGTACTACGCCGATCCCATGAACCGCTTCATGCCCTCGAACCACCTGTTCATCGGGCGCCAGCTGCACAACATGTACCTGGAAGTCGGCTGCGAGACCGGTTTGATCGGCATGTTCCTGTTCCTGGCCATGATCATCATGGGCGGCGTGAGCCTCAACCGCGTGCGTCTGCACGGGCCCACCGAACAGATCCGCCACTGGGCCGAGGCCTTCCACTACTCGTACATCGGCTTCATGGCCGTCTCGCTGTTCATGCCCAACGAGTACAACAAGTACGTCTGGATCTTCATCAGCCTCGCCGTGGCGTTCGAGCGGGCGGTCATGCCCCGGGGGAAGCCGCCCGCAGCCGGTGTCACGCCGGCCGCCGCCTCCCCTCCGGGCGCTTCGGGTCCGGGAACGCAAAAGAGCCCGTGACCGAGGTCACGGGCTCCGTTTTTCCGCCGTCGGGCCGGGTTCAGTTGCCGATCTGCTGGTGCGAGCCCTTGCCGCCGGAGGTCTCGGGCATCTCCACGGGCATGGCGTTGTCGCCGCGCAGGCGGGTGCGGCCGAACATCCGCCAGAACTCGGTGGCCTGGGCGGGCGTCAGCACGCCGGCCAGGGCGCTCCAGTAGTCCACTTCCCGCTCCACGAGGCTGGACTGCGCCCGGTGGACGGCCTTGAGCTTCTGGGTGATGACCCGGGACTGGGGATCGTTGGCCTGCAGGGCGTTCACGAGTTCCTGGCGCATCGACTGGTAGTTGCGCGACAGGTTCTGCACGTCGCTGCGGTACTGGTTGTTGACCTGGCGCAGCTTGTTCTGTTGTTCCTGGGTCAATTGCAGCTTGGTCGCGAAGGTCTTTTCCTCCTGCCCGTTCAGGGGCTTGAGGATCACGGCCAAGTCGGTTCCGAACTGCTTTTTTTCCGCGGCGTGGACGAAGCCGGCCTGCATGGCCACGGCGACCACGAGCAGAATCAGCATTGTCTTCTTCATGAGTGTCCCTCCCGGTGACAGGATCGACTTTTCCCAATCTGGACACCGTGCCCGGCCGATCCGTGCGGACACCATCCCGGAAACCCTTGATCCCCCGTCCGGGTTCCCGCAAAATTCCGAAAGGTCCGATTCCTCGCGATGACTTGGATCCGGACCTGATTTGACTTTGATTCCAGGGCAGAATAAATTGCGGAGCTTGGGATTGCAAGGGGATGACCCCGGGAGGGACCTGGACTTGGACGTGCAAAGCGAAGGTTGCGGCGCCCTGCGGCTGCCCGATTTCTTCATTCTCGGCGCGGCCAAGGGCGGCACCAGCTCCCTGTTCCGTTACCTCGGCGAGCACCCGGGGATCTTCGCCCCCGCCGAGAAGGAACCCTGGTTCTTCAGCTTTCCCACGCCCGAGATGGACGGCGCGCCCGTGCCCAACCTCTCCGGTGCGGTCACCGACATCGCGGACTACGCCCGCCTGTTCGCCGACTGCGGCGACGACCAGATCACCTTCGAGGCCTCCCCCTCCTACCTGTTCACTCCCGACGTGACCATCCCCAAGCTCAAGGCCGTCTACACCCCCGGGGCCGCGGACCGCCTGAAGTTCTTCATCCTGCTGCGCAATCCGGTGGACCGCGCCTGGTCCATGTACTGGACCTTCGGCCGCGTCCTGCTGGAGGACCGGGAGTTCGAGGACGCCATCAGGCCCGAGGTCATCGAGGCCCGCCGCCGGGACGGCCAGAAGCTGTTCTTCGACTACATCGGGGCCGGGCGCTACTGCGCCCAGATCCGCGCCTACCAGGAGGCCTTCCCCCGGGAGAACATCCGCATCATCCTGTTCGACGACCTGATCAGGGACACGGCCCGGGTGGTGCGGGAGTGCTACGAATTCCTGGGCGTGGATCCGGACTTCACGCCCGACACGGGCACCGTCTACAACTTCTCCGGCAAGCCGAAGCACCGGGGCCTGATCCGCATGTTGACGGCCGACTCCCCGCTCAAGTCGGCCTTCAAGTCCCTGGTCTCGGTGGAGCGCCGGCGGCAGTTGAAGCGCCTGATCGGCAAGCGGGTCCTGGAAAAGACGCAGATGAAGCCGGAGACCAGGCGGCAGCTGATCGAAACCTACCGCGACGAGATCCTGGAACTGCAGGACATGCTCGGACGCGACCTCACCCACTGGCTGCGCTGAACGGGAGGGATGGCATGGGCGACAACGACATCCGGACCGGCGCAAAGGAGACCGACCACGAGGTCCTGATCTTCCTGCACATTCCCAAGGCCGGGGGCACGACCCTGGGCGAGATCATCAGCCGCCAGTATCCCCCCGAGAGCTTCTGCGAGGTCAGCTTCGAACGCCTGGACACCTTCGAGCGCTTCTTCGCCATGAGCGACGCGGAGAAGGCCCGCATCCGCTGCGTCAAGGGCCACTACCCCTTCGGCATCCACGAGTACCTGCCGGGCCGGCCCGTGTATGTCACCATGTTCCGCGATCCGGTGGCGCGCTTCATCTCCGAGTACCGCTTCCTGCGCGAATTCCCCGAGGTGCGGCCCGACCTGCCGGTGCCCGACGAGGCCCTGGAATCCTTCGCGGCCTATCTCGACCATGTCCACGGCAGCGGGGCCCTGAACTGGCAGGTGAGGATGGCCGGCGGCTTCCTGCCCATGGGCCGCCTGACGGTGCCCCTGGACCCCCTGCCGGACGACGCGGTGGACGTGGCCATCGCCAACCTGGAGCGCTCCTGCGCCGTGGTCGGCACCCTGGACCGCTTCGACGAGTCGGTGGTCCTGATGAAACGGGTCCTCGGCTGGCGGGGCCGGATCCACTACCTGCGTGAAAATGTCAATAAGCGTTCCCCGCGCGCGGCCGATATAACCGACAAGGACCGGAAGCGCCTGGCCGAGCTCATGGCGCCGGACCTGAAACTTTACGCCTACGCCAGCGAGCGCCTGGACCGGGAGATCCGGGCGCAGGGGCCGGATTTCGCGCGGGAAGCCGCCCGCTTCCGCCGCTGGAACAACCTGCTGGTGAACCTGCAGGGCAAGTACCAGCGGCTGGTGCCACGCGGCCTGCGCCTGGCCATTCGCCGCTTCCGCTAGCCGCGCCACCGGCGCGACAACCGTAACGAGGAGCCTGTTCCGTCATGACGAACCACAACGACCGCAACCTGCCGCCGGTTACCGTCTTCATCCATATCCCCAAGACGGGCGGCTCGACGGTGGCCGGAATCATCAACCGCCAGTACCGCGCCGGCGAGATCGTGGGGGTCGGCTACAACCACTTCGAGAGCCAGCAGCGTTTCATGGCCATGTCCGACGAGGAGAAGGCGAAGATCCGCTGCATCCGCGGGCACGTCTCCTTCGGCATCCAGGACTACCTGAACCGCCCCTACAAGCTGATCACGGTCCTGCGCGACCCGGTGGCCCGCTTCATCTCCGAATACAAGCACCTGATCAGTCTCGGCTCGGTGCGGCTGAAGTTCCCCGAAGGAGCCCTGGACTCGCCCGAGGCGCACCTGGAGTACCGGGCGGCCACCAACTCCATGAACATGCAGACCTGCCAGATCAGCGGCTACCTGACCCTGGGCCGGGTGGACGGCAGCCCGCTGGATCCCCTGCCCGACGACGCGCTGGACAAGGCCAAGGCGAACCTGGCCACCTTCGACGTGCCCGGCACGCTGGAGCGCTTCGACGAGAGCCTGCTGATGATGAAGAGGGTCCTGGGCTGGCGCAAACCCATCTACACCATCCGCAAGAACACCGCCGTGACGCGCGGCCAGCGGCTGGTTGTC